>NZ_JBLVQN010000015.1:0-116896 GCF_058323225.1 Neobacillus sp. PVCKKU3 | reverse complement strand
ACTTCTGCTGGTTACTTAATTTTGGATAAGACCTCTTATGAAACGGGATTTATTAATGAAGTTGCATTATTAATATCAACCTATAAAATAATAAAAAGCAATGTGATTTCAATCTTGAAATACATTGTTTTTATACTTGCGTTTTCCCTTGCGGGTGCTCTAAAAGAGAACGGCTAAGTGTAAGGTCCTCCTTTTTAAAAATTAATTCCCGATAACGTTCGCTTTTTCCACATTCCCATTTAACACATGAATTAAATTATCAGTCGCCATATGGGCCATTCCCAGGCGCGTCTGAATACTGGCGCTGCCAATGTGCGGGAGCGCCACTACGTTTGGCAGGGTTAATAAAGGATTATCAAGCGAAACAGGCTCCTGCTCAAAGACATCGAGGCCAGCACCCCAGATGACTCCGTTTTTTAAAGCATCGTACAAGGCATCCTCATCGACAATCCCACCACGGGCAGTGTTAATAAGAATCGCGTTCTTTTTCATCAGGGCTAATTCTTCCTTACCAATGAGATGATGCACCTCGACGCTGTATGGAAGCATCAGGCAGACAAAATCAGACTGTTGCAGCAAGCCTTTGAGGTCTGTGTACTCGATACCAAGCTACGCCTCTTTTTCCGGCTTTCGCGTTCGGCTGTTGTAAAGAACCTTCATATCAAAGCCCTTTGCTCGTTTCACAAGGGCTTCGCCAATCCTCCCGAGGCCGATAATTCCGATGGTAGCCCCGAAAATGTCCTGGCCTGTCATTTGCATGAGGGACCATGACCCCCACTTGCCGTTATGTAATATATCCGATGCCTCCACAACCCTTCGCGCAGTGGCCATCAATAAAGCAAACGTCAAATCCGCAGTCGTTTCCGTAAGAACACCCGGTGTATACCCAACCTTGACACCCTTTTCAGCTGCAGCCTGGACATCAATGTGGTTATAGCCAACCGAGCAGGTGCTGACCATCTTAAGCTTTTTTGCCCGCTCGAAAACCTCTTTGTCGATTGTGTCCGTGATAAAACAATAAAGGCCATCAACTTCTGCTACTTCCTTCAATAAGATTTCCCTTGGGACAGGGGTTTCTTCTTCTCCCCACATTCTTACCTCAAACTGACTTGAAAGCCTCCCATAGAGTTCTTCCGGCAGTTTCTTCGTCACATACACTGTTTGCTTCAACCTTCACGCCACCTTTCAAGGGAATCGTATTTACTCTATTCTACTTTAAAATAAATTAATAGAACAATACGAGAAGAGGGGACGGTTTTTTTCGACCCATCCGAAAAAATCTTAATTCTTACAAAAAAATAATATGGGACAAATGGATTATTTTGGCGAAATATGTTATTATTTATCATAATGTTTTTGTAAAGGAATGATAGGATAATGGTACATAGTATTTGGAAAAAAGGAGCAATTGTTGCGGCTTTAGGACTTTCTTTGTCTGCATTTAGCCCTATTGCATTGACCGAAGCATCTGCTGCTACAACTGACTCAGCTCAAAAATTGGTAGATTCATTGAAGGCATTAGGTTTGAATCAAGTAGACTATTTATATGCTTATCTACAATCTGTTAATCTTACAGACAGCGAATTCAATGATATTGTGAAGAATGCTGAGGACGCGGCTGGAATCTTAAAAACTGTCTCTTCACCAGAACTTCTTAAAGATTCAGAACGCGCAACAATTGGCCGGCTATTTTTAGACAGCGCCCAAAAAGCTCATTTACAGGTGGCATTTGTTGATAAAAGCGGCAACGCCATTGACTTAAGCACTCTTAAGTTGGAAGATGCCAAGACATTGAATATTCAGGTTAAAGACGTGAACGGCAACCTTTTAGCCGTGATTGATCCAAAACTATCTGATTTCACTGCATCTGCTTTAAATACCAAGCTGACTGCACTGAAAACAGCGGTTGAAGCGAAAAAGAATCTTGAAGCATCTGGAAAGTTTGTTCCAATGCCGGCTTCACAATTACCAGAAACAGCTACAGATCTTCCACTTGGCATGGCGATTGGCGGTCTCTTAATTGTTTTAGGCGGAATTGCTTTTGTACCTGCTATGAGAACGATCCGCAGAATGGAGAGTCAAGCTTAAGCCATGAAACCTTCCAGGAAAAAAAAGAAAAATAGAGTGAAATGGATTTTACTTGGAATTCCCGCATTACTCATCATCGCAGGGGCAGCAACGATTGGATTTTTCGGCTGGGAAATGACAAAGGAAACGGCTCTATTAGCGAAAACCGTCATCAAGCCTTACAAGCCTGAGCAAAGCGCCAGGAAATTTAACACGGAGGCATGGCCAACCCTGCCGGAACCGGGCTCAAAATTAGGAGAACTATCCATTTCTTCTCTTAATTTAAGTTATCCTGTTGTTCAAGGAACACATGACAACGAGCTGAAAATGGGGGTTGGTCATATGGCGGGGAGTACGCTTCCTGGTCAGGGAGGCCACGTGATTTTAAGCGGCCACCGGGACACAGTTTTTAGAAAACTGGAAAACTTAAAGGTCGGGGATGACATTACCTTCACGACCCCATACGGCGATTTTATCTACGAAACGACCGAGTTTAAAATCGTCGACGCGGCAGATGAAACCATAGCGGTTCCAACCGATTACGAAACACTAACGTTAACGACGTGCTATCCATTTCATTTTATCGGAAACGCACCACAGCGCTTCATCGTTTTTACGAAACTGAAGACGAATCCACTTGTACAAAGTGCGCATTCATAAAGAAAAGGACCGTTACAGCATTGAACGGTCCTTTTCTCCAGTTTAACACTCTATGAAACTAAAATTAACGAACCTCAACATACTTATCATTTTGAACTCGTTCAATCTCTTCCTCTGTTAATTGAAAATAGGAAGCAATCTCATGATTACGGGTGGGCTGGGGAAAAGTCCTTCTTCTTAATGAACCATATTTCCGTTTATTATAGGTACTCCACCATAATAATGACAGCGTAATTAATCCACTGTACAAAATGGTAAAGTTCACAATAGCATTAGCATTAGTAATACTCAGGCGATAAAATCTTAAACTAAATTCTGATCCAAGATGGATCACAAAATAATAAAAAAATAATAAAAGAAAAAGCCAGCCAAAAATGGTTAATAGAATATCAAAGCACTTTCTTACTTTAGACCTATTTAAATGAATAATCATGGGCTTCTCCTTTCTTCTTTATAAGTGAAGTCCGCGATCTGGACTTTCCCAGGTAGCAAATTCACTTTTACTCTCTTTTAAAATTTTAATTCCTTTAGGCAGTGCCATGATCACTAACAATGCATTGATATGCCAATAAATAATCGGGTACCAAATACCCCACAACAAATAGGTTAAAATCCCTTTCTCGTACCTGCTTTCAATAAAGAGAGCAACCAGAAATTGCAGCAAACAAATAATGGAGAGATAATTTCCAATCCACATGATAGGAATTAAATTATTTTGATGAAAAATAGCTCGGTATAAAAAAATAAGAGCCGAAATAAACCAAATAACGGACCATAGGATACTTAACACTTGTTCAATATAGATTGGATAAAGCCTTCTCTGCCGCCAGTCTAAAAAGATGTCCCGATGACGCAAAATAACTTCAATCCCACCCTGTGTCCATCTCAGACGCTGTTTACATATTCCCTTGATTGTCTCGGGGACCAGCATCCAACAAAGTGCCCTTGGTTCATAGCGCACATCCCAAAACCTTCTTTGCAGCTTCCAGGTTACGCCTATATCATCAGTAATTAAATCGGTATCCCACATTCCAGAGTCCAACAATGCTTTTTTGCGAAAAACAACGAAAACACCGGACACGGTCATCACTTTCCCAATTATTCTTTGGGTTCTTTTAATCAACCCAATAATACTGGAATATTCAACTAGTTGAATTTTAGAAAGCAAGCTTGTCCGATTTCTGATTCGAGGATTACCGGTTACAGCACCGACCCTCTCACCATTATGCGGGGTGATAAAATGAGGGATAATATATCTTAGGGAATCCTTATCCAGGATGGCATCACTATCAATGGTTGCAATGAACTCCCCTTTCGAAGCTAGAACGCCCTGTTTTAAGGCATTAGCCTTTCCTTTATTGTCGACAACATTTACGACACGTAGTTTTGGATTCATATGCAATAATGATTTTAAAATTTCAAGTGTTCGATCTTTACTGCCATCATTGATGACGATTACCTCATAATGGGGATAATTCAAATGTGAAGCATAGTTTATGGTTTCTTCAATTGTTTTTTCCTCGTTATAAGCAGGGATTAATAAAGACACAAATGGTAATTCCTCATCACGATAATTTGGAAAATCCTGATTTCGCTCTTTTTTTACAAAATATATTAAACTGCCAATAATCCACACTACTCCCATAGCTAATGGATAATAAAATAGGAAAAGAACTAGTACTGTTTTCAACGTATCACGCCCTAATAGTAGGTAATATTTAATAGATATAGTACCATGGATATGGATAAAGACCCTTTCGTGTAGTTCTATCGACATGTTTCTACTTATTATTATAGAAAATTACCTATATAAGAGCAATTCACAACTTTCGACACTTTTCTACGCCATCTCTTATTTTTTATCAAGTTTAACGCAATAAAGCGCCGGGTTCCTGACCCGGCGCTTTATTGCGTTAATGGCGTGAGAGTTATGCCCCTAACAGTTTGTTCAGGTAGGAACGTGTGGTTTCAGGCGTGTTGAAGTGGACGCCGTATTGGTATAGCTCGTTTGACATTTCTTCTTTCCAGATGACAGTTCCCGGGAGGAGGATTTTGTCTTCTAATACATCTGAGTTAAGGGAGTAAATGACTTCTTGGTCATTCCTTAAGTGTAAGTTTGAAATAAATCTTAACCCTCCTGGGCCTACGTTCTCGACGATGACGATGACATTTTCCAAATTTGCTTCAACATTAATTAGAGTCAGTTCAGATTCCAACGGAAAATGGATGTTGACCCTGAAATCCTTCTCTTTCGTTTTTAAAGCCATTGTAACCTAATCCCCTTACTTACGATTTTTATATGAAATGAATAATACTATTAACGACCGTTTTTCATCCGGCGTTGAGTCTTTTATCCTATTTTTTATATAAAAATCGATGCATGGGGACGGTTCTTGTGCCTCACTGAGGCACAAGAACCGTCCCCATGCATCAGTTATACTCCTTTTCAAAAGCTAGTTTTAGCTTTTTTATGATTCTTAAGTGGATTTGGGAGATTCGCGATTTATGTAAGTCTAGGATTCTGCCAACTTCGCTCATGCTTAAGTTTTCTTCGTAAATAAGGGACAGGATTATTTTTTCCTTTTCTGGCAGCTCATCGATGAGGGAGGAGAGGATTTGGCTGCGCTCTTTCTCTTCGACCTGCTTTGCCTGGTCCACAACGGAATCATCGGAAAGAAAATCCCTTTTGAGAACAGTTTCCTCCCCGCTCTCGACCGGCTCATCCAAAGAGGTTTGTTTTTCAAAGGAGGCCTTTGTAAGGATATCCTTGCATTCTTTCTCGCTCATCTTTAGATATTCGCTGACTTCTTTTAGGGTTGGCTGCCTGAACAGCGTTTGTTCAAGTACTTCAAAGGCCTTCATGACTTCTTTCTCTTTTTTTCTTAACGTTCGCGACAGCGGGTCATTCCGGCGGAGACCGTCATAGATTTCGCCGCGAATCCGCTGGGTCGCATAGGTTTCAAACTTGATATTGTCACGCTGGCTGTATTTCCGGAAAGCATCTAATAGACCCATCATTCCAAACGAAACAAGCTCGTCTTCCTCAACATGGCGGGGCAGGCTTCTTTTCATAGCTTTGACGATTTTATAAACTAATGGCAGATAGCGATTAAATAACTCTTCTTCATGCTGCTGCTTCAACGGTACCTCCTCCTCTCCCCAAGATACTGTTTATTTTTTTACCACAAATTGAGACATCCTTTGGATAAACCCTTTGATTCCGGCGGCACCCTGGCATTTGCCTGCGTCTCCATGCAAATAAATATTTACCATGTCCTTCATCCACTTAGCCGCTTGGGACTTCGGATAGTTCAAGTAAAATGGCGTCTGCTCAAGAACGGATTGAAATACAAGGGAATCATTCGGCATAAACCCAAGAATCTCAATCTCTTTATTTAAAAATCGTTTCGTCACCGTCCGTACCCTGCCGGCAATCGCGATTCCTTCCTTGGAATTGGCGACACGGTTGACCACTAACCGAACGTTGAGACTTGCGTCCTGGTGATGCAGAATTTTAATCACTGAATAAGCGTCTGTAATGGCAGTAGGTTCCGGAGTGGTCACTAGGATAATTTCATCCGCCGCCAGATGGCAGCGCTGCGACTCCTTGGAAATGCCCGCTCCTGTATCAAACAGGATAATGTCGGCATACCCCTGCAGCTTTCCAAGTTCGGCAAATAAATAATCGGCATTATCATGGCTTAAATCCAAAATTTCCTCAAAACCGCTTCCGCCGGAAATCAGTTCTAGTCCGTTCGGGCCTTTTTCAAGGACATCCCAGATGCTTTTTTTCTCCTTCACCATATCGATGAGATGGTGCCTTGGGTTCATTCCCAGTAAAATTTCAAGATTCGCCATGCCAATATCGAAATCAATAAGGACCACCTTTTGTCCAGATTCGCTCAGACTGAGGGCAAAGTTCAATGCAAAATTAGATTTGCCGACCCCGCCCTTGCCGCTGGTGACGGATATGACCTTTGTTGCTTTTTCGTGTTGTGGAACTGCCTCTGTTATTGGTGTTATTTCGCGCCGGGCAAGAATTGCTGCTTCGGATGCTGCTCCACTACGGGCCTTTATCGCCGCTTCAGCAGCTGATTCCTGCTCCCTGCCATTAAAACGCTGATACAATTCTCTCAGTCTCTGCGCCTGATCCTGCACGTTCATCTACTCCCATTATCTTTTTCGCCATATATTGCGCCTCTGCCAGCATGATGTCCTCGGGAACCCCCTGACCCAAACAAAGGAAAGATAAAGGGTAGGGGTAGTGATAAACCAAATTTAAGGCCGCCCCGAAACAGGTGCTTTCATCCCACTTCGTCAGGATCACCTTATCGATTTGCAGCGATTTCATCTTTTCCACAATCTGCTTCATATCTTTCCACCTAGAGGTCATGCTGAGCACAAGATGATTTTCCTGCTTTGATGCATAGGAGAGAAGCTCATTCATTTCCTCGATATATTGCTTCTCCAGATAATTTCTGCCTGCTGAGTCCATAAAAATCATCTGGCAATGCTCTAGGCGCTCCATTGCAAGCTTCACGTGTTCTGGACTATCAGCGACCTCAATCGGCACATTTAAGATATTTGCGTAGGTCCGCAGCTGCTCCACTGCTGCAATCCGAAACGTATCTGCGGTTAAAAGGCCGACTTTTTTGCGCTGGTATAACACCTGCCTGGAAGCGAGCTTCGCAATCGTTGTAGTTTTGCCAACCCCTGTCGGGCCGATCAGCGTAATCATGTTGACCTCAGAATCCAACCCTTCCAATGCGATACCGTCCTGAAACAGTCCCGTTATGGCATCTTGGACCATTTCCCCCACTTGTTGTTCGGTTAGTTCCTCTAACGAAGAGGATTGTGTGATGATTTTCTTTTCAATAAAACGGATGACTTCCTCGTCAACCTCCTGCTCCTCTAACTTGGCAAGCCATTTCTGAAGCTTTTGGCCCGATTGTTTAGACTCCACAAGTGCTTCATTTTTCGAAAAATTCTCCAGCAGCTTCTCCACATTCTCCAACCGTTTCAGCACTTCCGATTCTTCCGCTAGCGGCTGTTTTGGCACCGGCAGCTCCTCAGCCTTCTTCTCTGCCACCTCCGAAGCCGCAATCACTTCTAACTGCTTTCGTTGAAAAAGACCGAAAAACCCGCCCGTTTTGATTTCCTTTGTGTTTAGAATGACGGCATTCTCGCCCAGCTCCTGGCGAATCAGCTGGATCGCCTGCGGCAGGGAATCGACTAGATATCTCTTAATCTTCATTAGGCAACCACTCCAGCATGTTGAAAATGAACGACACCAATATTTTGCACTTCAACATCAGATTCCAGCTCGTTAAACGATATAACGGGCATATCGGCATTAATCCGCTCGACAATTTGTTTGAGATACATCCGGATCGCCGGGGAAGTCAAGATGATTGGCTGAATTCCCACGTTAACCACCTGTTGTACAGTATCATTAATTGCATGAACAAGCTGCTGAATCGTTTGTGGGTCCAGCGTCAAATACACGCCTTGCTCCGTTTCCTGAACATTCTCGGAAATCACCTTTTCCACATTGGCATTCACCGTAATTACTTGAATCATTTTATTGACGGCCAATTGGCTGGTAATTTGCCGTGCGAGTCCTTGTCTCACATATTCGGCCAAATAGTCCGGATTTTTTGTGAAAACGGCCCAGTCGGCAAGCGTCTCAAGAATAACCGGCAGGTTCCGGATGGAGATTTTTTCTTTTAACAGCTTTTGCAAAACCTTTTGAACTTGCCCGACCGATAACAGCTGCGGGACCAATTCCTCCACCAAGGATGGGTAATGTTCCTTCGCCTTATCAAGCAACTGCTTTGTCTCTTCTCTTCCCAAAATTTCATGGGCATACCGCTTGATCGTTTCCGCAAGATGGGTAGTAATTACGGATAAAGCATCGACAACAGTAAATCCGAAAATTTCCGCCTTCTTCTTCATCTCTTCCTGAATCCACAGAGCTGGAAGCCCAAACGTCGGCTCGGTCGTTTCAATGCCCATAATGTCATGGTCCTCATCCTCCGGCGCCAGCATTAGGTAATGGTTTAGAAAAATTTCCCCTCTAGCAATCTCGTTTCCTTTTAATTTGATGACATATGCATTGGACTCCAAATTGACATTATCGCGAATCCGAATAATCGGAATGACCAGCCCCAATTCCAACGCGACCTGCTTACGAATCGCAATCACGCGATCCAAAATGTCCCCGCCCTGGGAGCTGTCGGCTAATGGAATCAATCCTAAGCCAAACTCAAATTCAAGTGAATCGACATGAAGAAGGTTAAGCACATTCTCCGGACTATTTTCTTCCACAGGAGGAGTATCACTGACCTCCTCCTGCGCTTCTTCCTCTTTTTCCTTCGCTTTTTGCATTTTATAAGCAGCAAACGCAAGCAAACCGGCAATGCTCCAGGTCAACAAGATGCCGATTGGCGTCACCAGTCCGAATAAAGCGATACAGCCGGCTACCACATAAATCAGCTTCGGATAAGCAAATAGCTGGCGGGTCAAGTCGTCGCCAAGGTTTCCATCAGAGGCTGCGCGGGTCACGATAATACCGGTTGCGGTTGAAATGAGCAGGGCCGGAATTTGGCTGACAAGACCGTCCCCGACAGAAAGCAGGGTAAATGTGCTTGCGGCCTGAGCAAAATCCATCCCCATCATCGTCATCCCGATGATGAAGCCACCAATAACGTTGATAAACAGAATAATGATACCGGCGATCGCATCGCCTTTGACGAATTTACTGGCACCGTCCATGGCCCCGTAGAAATCCGCTTCCTGCCCGACCTTTTCCCGTCTCGCCCGGGCATCCTTCTCGCTGATGAGTCCGGCGTTTAAATCGGCATCAATGCTCATCTGTTTTCCCGGCATTGCGTCCAAGGTAAAGCGCGCCGCTACCTCTGCGACCCTCTCGGAGCCTTTCGTAATAACGAGGAACTGGATAATAATCAGAATTAAAAAGATGATAAAACCGATCACAGGATTCCCGCCGATGACGAACTCCCCGAAGGTAGCCACAACTTGGCCTGCATGCCCATGTGACAAAATAGCCCTGGTTGTCGATACATTCAACGCCAAGCGAAAAAGAGTCGTGATTAGTAAGAGAGAAGGAAAAATAGAGAAATCTAAAGTCTCTTTGGTATTCATTCCTACTAATAAAATCGTGATCGATAACGAGATATTGATAATAAGCAAAATATCTAAGAGAAATGGCGGCAATGGAATGACCATCATAACGACAATCAGCAATACCGCAAGCAGCACAGAAATATCTTTAAATTTCATCTCTTCACCTTCTTTCTTCAGAATTTTCTTTTTAACCGATACACATAGGCGAGAATCTCCGCCACCGCTTTAAATAAGTCCTCCGGGATTTCCTCGCCGATTTCCACGTTTGCATATAACGCCCGCGCCAACGGCCTGTTCTCTGTCATGATAACGCCATTTTCTTTAGCGATGTCTTTAATTTTATGCGCCATGAAATCGACACCCTTGGCCACGACTATCGGGGCCGATGCTTTCGCAGCATCATAGGAAATCGCAATCGCATAATGAGTCGGGTTGGTGATGACGACATCCGCAGTTGGTACGTCTTGAATCATCCGATTCATCGACATCTCCCGCTGCAACTCTCTGATTTTCCCTTTTACTAACGGGTCCCCTTCACTCTTTTTATGCTCATCCTTGATTTCCTTGATCGACATTCGCAGCTTCTTTTCATGGTCATATTTTTGAAAAATAAAATCGGCCACTCCGATGACGACATATAAAATGGAAGTAATCAGCCCTAGTTTGATGATGAAGGTAAACAGAAAGGAAATCATTTGTGCGGCTCCCATTTGCGAAAGCTGCAGGATGGTTCCTATTTCTTTTTTTAAAAGCCTGTAGGAAACGCCACCAATCAAGGTGATTTTCAGGATATTTTTCAGCAGCTCCACCAACGAGCGCATCGAAAAAATGCGTTTCGCCCCTTCGACGGGGTTTAATTTTTTCAAATTGAATTTAAGGTTTTCCATTGTAAACAAAAAGCCGATTTGGATGTAGTTTGAAAATAACGCCGCTACGAACGAGACGAGCAACACCGGCAAGACGATTTTAAAACAAAGCATGGTCAGGTCTGCGAATAGCTTATGGATGCCAGCCGGTGACAGCTCTCCTATTAAATAGGAAGAAAAAAGTTCGCGGAACAGAAAAAGCAGCTGAGTCCCTAGATATTTTCCGTAAATAAGAAGAAATAAGAAAAAGGCAGCAAGCATCAAAGACGAAGAAAGCTCCATACTTTTGGCCACTTGACCTTTATTTCTCGCTTCCCTTCTTTTTTGCGGGGTCGCTTTTTCCGTTTTTTCCTCTGAGAAAAATTGCAAATCTATTGTCAGGTAAAATGAACCCTTGGCCTTCATGATGACGCCCCCATGATGCGAATCATCTGGCTGAGTGATTCCACCATTTCTGAAAACAACGTATTTAATAATAAGAAAAAGCTCGGCAATGCGATAAGCAGAACAAGAAAATGAACCCCTATTTTCACGGAAAATCCGACCACCATTAGATTGATTTGCGGGGACGTTTTCCCGATGATCCCTAACACCAAATCCACCAAAAATAACGTAAACACGATGGGCGCAGCCAGTAAAAAGGCAATCAAAAACGAGCTTTTGAAAGTTTCCAGCATAAACGTTGAGATTCTTCCGTCCGTAAAGGCAGGCACAAGCACATCAATCGGAATCCAGCGGTAGCTTTCCAATACTCCTTGAAGCAGTAAATGATGGCCATTCATCGATAGAAGGAACAGGGTCGCCAGCACATTTTTCAGCCTGCCCGTTAAGTTGGCATTGGTACCCGATTGCGGATCAAAGACCGCGCCCATTGAAAAGCCCGCCTGCAGGTCAATCAGGGTGCCTGCCAATTGGATGGCGTAAAAGAGAATCGATGCGATGAAGCCGAGTCCCAAACCTACTAAACTTTCTTTTATAAGCAGCACGATATAGCCGCCTGAAAAAGCCAGTGGTGCATGTAACGGTTCCACGGAAATGAATACAATGACGGCCATGAAAAACGACAGTCCAATCTTAAAGGGTGCCGGAATTGTTCTCATCATAAACACCGGTACAGTGATGAAAAAACAGCTAATCCGCGCCAAGATAAGCAGGAAGCCGGGAATTTGATTCAACCATTCCATGCTGCTGCACTACCCTGTAAAATGTGACAGATTGCCCAAGATATTTTGCGTAAAGTCCAATAGATGCTGGAGCATCCACGGACCGAACAGCAGCAACCCGACAAACACTGCGATGATTTTTGGAACAAACACTAGAGTTTGCTCCTGTATCTGGGTTACCGACTGAAAAATGCTGATGACAAGGCCGACCACCAACGCGATTCCTAAAACGGGTGCAGCAACTAATAGAGTGGTATAAACGCTTTGCCTGGATACTTCGAAGACCATTTCCGGTGTCATGATGATGAAAACCTCCGTTACTTGAGGGGGTCAGACCCCCGGTACTTTAATGCGGTGAACCAGCGGGGGTCTGACCCCCTAAAAGCTAGTAAGCAAGGATTTGACGATCAGATGCCAGCCGTCGACCAAGATGAATAACAGGATTTTAAATGGCAGTGAGATCAGGACGGGCGGGAGCATCATCATGCCCATCGCCATTAAAATACTGGAAACAATCATATCAATGATTAAAAAAGGCAGAAAGATCATGAAGCCCATTTGAAAGGCAGTTTTTAACTCGCTGATGGCGAACGCCGGCACTAGGACGTGCAAAGGAATATCCTGAATCGTTTTCGGTTTTTCCGATTTTGTATAATCCAAAAAGAGATTCAAATCCTTTTCTCTCGTTTGTTTTGCCATAAATTCCTTTAGCGGTTTGCTGGCGGTATCAAATGCCTGCTCCTGTGTGATTTTTCCATCCATCAACGGCTGCAAAGCATGCTGGTTGATATCCGAAAAAATCGGTCCCATCACAAACATCGTCAGAAACAGTGCCAGACCAACTATGACTTGATTGGGCGGCATTTGCTGCGTTCCCAAGGAGGTCCGGACAAATGACAGCACAATCACAATCCTCGTGAACGACGTCATCAGCAGCAAAATGGCCGGAGCCACCGAAAGAACCGTTAATAAGAGAATTATTTTAATCGACGAGTCCACTGCCTGGGGTTCGGATGATGTATTAATCCCAGGAATAGGGGAATTGAGAGCAGCAAAGCTGACATCTTGAAAAAGAAATAAGAAAATTGGTATGAAAATGAGAATTTTTTTTGCCAACTGAATCTCCGCCATTTTGTCTAGTCTTTTAGTTTGTTAATTGGAATACTCGTTTGGTTAACTTGATTGATTTGGGACAGCAGGGTTTGCTCCCAGTCTTCCGTCTGTTGGGATTGTTTCTCAGCCCCTTTTTTAAAAAACTTTCTAAGGTTAATGGGCTGATTTTTTTGCTCAGTCTGTTCTGCAAGTGATTGCATGATAAGATCCTGTTCCTCTCCCGGTTCAATTGTCTGAAGGAGACGGACCTCGTTTCCAATCCCTAAAATGTACAAGGTTTTGCCAATCATGACCATTTGCAGGGACTTGCTGCCGCCTAATGGGTATCCGCCCAGCGAATGGATGGGACCTTGCGAAAGAATCGGTTTCGATTTCGATTTTAAAAATTTCAAGCATAACAGCAGCAAAATGATGATGGCTGCAAACGATAAAATAAATTTGATAAAGGATGGGACAAGGGATGGCTGCTGCGGCATTGCGGCCGAAGGGTTCCCATGTGCGGTTTTAGTTTGCTTATCCTTGGAATAGGCATCATAAACGGTGCCGCTTCCTGCTCCGAACGCGACTTGATGACTATTAAATGAAAAAAAGAGGAACACCACTGCAAAGGCAAGGCTGATTTTTTTTAAAAAGGAAACAATCTGCAACGTAGCCACCTCTAATCGTGCATTCTTTCTTCACGTTCCTGCTTGGAAACGATATCGGTAATTCGGATGGCAAACTTCTCATCGACGACCACTACCTCGGCCTCAGCAACTGCGGATCCGTTAATCACGACATCCACATGTTCTCCGGCCAGCTTGTCTACCGGAATAATCACGCCTGGTTTAATCTTGAGGATGTCCTTCACCTTCATATGGGTCTTGCCTAGTTCAACGATGAGCTGTAGGTTTACATCTTCAATCGAATTTAATTCATTTCCTGCTCCGGAGGACTTTGCTTCATCAAAAAGAGGGGCAAATTGGACTGTTTTGATTTGTTTGATTTGTTTTTCGTTCATTTGGTTGCACTCCCTCTTGTTTCTTTCGTTGTTTAATAGAGCTGAAACTCTTAATAAGGATCTATTCGCATGTAAAATTTACACTCTATTGGCGAATTTCCGCTTTCTATTGGCGGATTGAACGGTTCTATTGGCGAATCATCGCTTTCTATTGGCGAATTTAACAGTTCTATTGGCGAATCCAAAAGTTGCTCACACTCTGTTGTGAAAATACCGAATAACCGCCATCTCATCTAACATATTTTGCTCGTCCCGTTTGACTTTCTCAGAATATTCATCAAAGGACTTTTCCCGCCAGGTTGACCAAACCTTTTCTTCCTGATTTTTCGATAGCAGCAGCTGGTTTTTCAGATTGAAATCCCTCGTCAAATCCGCTGCCTTTCTCTTAACCCGCTCGATTTGCTTGTCCAAGAAATAAAGGTATTGGTCTCTTTCCAGCATTTCCGTCACTCGAAGTGAAGTTTTTTGCTCGAAATCTCGTAAATAACTTTCTTTCCGTTCCACAAGCTCAAGCAGTTCCCCCTCGGCTACTTCCTTCTTTTTCCGTGC
This sequence comes from Neobacillus sp. PVCKKU3, assembly GCF_058323225.1. NCBI lineage: Bacteria > Bacillati > Bacillota > Bacilli > Caryophanales > Bacillaceae > Neobacillus > Neobacillus sp. PVCKKU3. The sequence continues at coordinate 102,332 of NZ_JBLVQN010000015.1, read as the reverse complement.
AACATTCATCTCATTTAGAGCCGATTCTTTTTCCTTTTCCTTCATATTTAATATCTTTTCAAACCGGAACTGAAAACTCATCTAGCCATTCCTCCAAATTGTTGAATCATCGCTGCAACCGCATCATCTAAATGAGAGGTTTCATTGACGCCCTGCTTCAAAAAGCTGTCTATCCAAACCTTGTACTTAATGGACAAATCAATTTCGGCATTCGTTCCTTGTTTATAGGCACCAATTTTAATTAGATCCTCTGCTTCTTTGTAAATAGCCATCTGCTGCTTCAGAATTTCCGCGCTCCGAAGATGCTCCGGGTCCCCGATATCCTTCATCACCCGGCTGACACTGTTTAGCACATTAATCGACGGGAAATGCCCCTGCTGCGCCAGCTTCCGGTCCAGCACAATATGTCCGTCCAAGATTCCTCTGGCCGTATCAGCAATCGGTTCATTCATGTCATCGCCATCCACCAGCACTGTGTAAAAAGCGGTAATTTCCCCGCGGGGTCCGGTTCCAGCGCGTTCCAAAAGCTTCGGCAGCATCGCAAAAACAGACGGAGTATATCCTTTTGTTGTCGGCGGTTCCCCGATAGCCAGCCCGATTTCCCGCTGCGCCATCGCATAACGGGTAACCGAGTCAAGCATCAAGTTGACACTTAAGCCCTGGTCCCGGAAAAATTCTGCAATCGTTGTGGCGATGATGGCGCCCTTTATTCTCACCAAGGCAGGCTGGTCACTCGTGGCCACAACCACGACTGATTTTTCCAAACCTTCCTTACCAAGGTCCCGTTCGATAAAATCAAGTACTTCCCGGCCGCGTTCGCCGATTAGGCCGATGACATTGACATCTGCACTGGTGTTCCGCGCAATCATCCCGAGTAACGTACTTTTTCCAACGCCGCTCCCGGCAAAAATGCCGACCCGCTGGCCTTTTCCAATTGTGAGCAATCCATCAATCGCGCGGACCCCGACACTCAAAGGCGTATGTATTCTCGGCCGCTTTAACGGATTTGGAGGATTATTGTTGGTGTCGACCTCGACCAAACCGGACGGAAGCGGACTTTCATCCATCGGCTTGCCTAAACCGTCCAACACCTTGCCCAATAATTCCATGCCCACTTTGACGGTAAGGGGCTTTCCGGTCGAGACCACCTCACAGCCGGGACCGATGGAAACAAGTTCACCCAAAGGCATCAGCAGAACTCGGTTACCTTTGAAACCGACTACCTCGGCTTCTAACGGCTTCTCCGAGGAAGAAGGATAAATAAGGCAGACATCGCCAAGTTTCACATCTGGTCCCTGGGATTCAATCGTCAAGCCGATGACCTGGGTGACTTTTCCATTAAACTTGATTGGGTTGATGGTCTGCAGCGTTTGCAGATATTTTTCAATTTTCAAGAGCTTGTTCATGCGAATCATCCCTAAATGTGATCTGCAGAAGCCTGTTCATACGTATCATCCCTCAGCGTTTTTAGCAGTGCCTGTTTGATTTCCTTCAGCTGGACATCAATCCGGGCATCGATGCTTCCGTATGATGTCCGGATGACACAGCCGCCTTCTTCAATGGAATGCTCCGGCAGGATTTTCACCTCTACCTGCCCTTCCACAGATTCGAGAATTTGATTGCGCTGGTTTTGTACAAACTCATAATCATCCGGGCTGACACAAATCGAAATCGACGATCGTTCGTTCGAATACAGTAAGCTCTGCTTAATCAGGTGCAGGAGCACCTCCGGGTTTGCGGCCAATTCTTTTTGGATTACCTTGGCCGCAGTTTGAATGGTTAAATCAATGACAAACGGCTCGGACTCCTTAATAATGGCCTTTTTCTCTTCATACGCTTTTTCGAGAACTTCCTGGGCCAGCTCGATTCTACCGGCATAGTCGTGATGAGCTTGCTGTAAGCCTTCTTCATAGCCCTGCTGGTATCCCTGCTGCTTGATTTCCTCCAGCTGTGCCATCACTTTTTCCCGTTCTAACAGCTTCCACTTCTCCAGCTCTTCGGCCGCTTGTTCTTTTTCCATTGCCGCCTTCATTTGGGCTTGGAGGACGATTTCCGCCGCCTGCTGTTCTGCTTCCTGCAGGACTTCCTCGGCGCTTTGGTCCGAATGTGGAAAATAAGAATCCTTCCCTTTATGTAAAGATAAGTATTTCGTTTCAATGACGGGCGAGATGAATGTAGCTTTAAAAAGATTAGATGACAATTTCCTCCACCCCTCGCTCTATGATGATGGAACCTTCTTCTTCGAGCCTGCGAATGATACGGACAATCCGTCCCTGCGCTTCCTCCGCTTCCTTTAAGCGGACAGGACGGTCGAATTGGCTTTGTTCCTCGAGCGCTTCGGCACGTCGTTTGGAGATATTTTTAAAAATAGCTTCTTTGAGGTCTTCGCTGGCAATTTTCAATGCCAAGTATAAGTCTTCACCGTCCACATCCCGTAAAATCCGTTGAATCGAATGATTGTCGAGTAAGGCGATATCTTCAAAGACGAACATTTTGCCTTTGATTTCTTCGGCGAGGCCCGCATTTTGCCTGCTCAACGATTCTAAAATATGTTTTTCCGTGCTTCGGTCCACCCCGGTCAGGATATTGACAATATTGTCAATCCCGTTATTGACTGAATAATCCTGCGAGGTCGTAGTGGACAGCTTTTCCTGCAGCACTTCCTCCACTTGTCTGACCACTTCAGGCGAAACTGTGTCCATCAAAGCAATTTTTGTGGCGATTTCCGCCTGCTTTTCCGGTGAAAAAGAAGACAGAATCGCTGAGGCCTTTTTCGGCTCCAAATAAGAAAGAACGAGTGCGATGGTTTGGGAATTTTCATATTGCAAAAGGTTGAGGATTTGAACTGGCTCCGCCTTTTGCGCAAAGTAAAAAGGCTTCTTTCGATTCTTTTCTGAGGAGCGGTTCAGCATCTCCTTCGCCTTTTCTTCGCCAAAGGAGAGTGCGAGTACATCCTTGGCAAAGTGCTCACCGCCTGTCGAAACGACCTTCCGCTCAGATGCCATTTGGTAAAATTCTCTGAGCACATCTTCCTTCACCTTGGCATCGATCCATTGAAGATGGGCAATCTCCTTTGTAATCAATTCCACTTCGTCTTCCTTCAGCTGTTTCAAAATCGCTGAAGACCCCTCTTTCCCCAAAGCAACCAAAAGGATCGCAACTTTTTGAATTCCCGTTAACTTCCGCATGTTATCCCTCCTTTTCTTCCTTTAACCAGTACCGTAACAGGTCGACAAATTCATCCGTATTTTTACCAGCCAATTGATTTAATTCGTTTTGCACTGATTCCTTTTTGTTAATGATAGGCTCAAATTCGGTCAGCTTTTTCATTTCTAAAAATTCTGAGGCTGACTCCATGTCCTCTTTCTTTCTCCTTCTAAGCAGGGCGGCGAGAATCAAACCACCGACTAAAAGGAGACCTAATGCTGCTGCTCCAATCCAGATATAATTCATATAAGTTTCCTTTTGACTTAAATCCGTCTTGGCAGGCGTCAAAACCTTTTTACCGGCAAATTCTCTTGGGAATACGGTGATGCGGTTGTTGATATCGGCATCCGTTAGCCCCTTATTGTCCTTAATCGCTGTCCGTACTACGTTGGCAATAATATTTCGGATATTATCCTGCGTATCCGCTGTTAAGGATGACGCATTTTTCGGATTCGGCGGTTCCACTCCGACGTTAATGGTCAAATCGTCAATCGTATACGGGCTTTCTACCATTTCCTTTGTAATCCGGTTGAATTCATAGTTGACGCGATTAACTTTTTCCTGGTAGTCATTTTTTCCGCCGCTGCCTTCAGCCGCATAGGCAGGCACATCGCCTTCACCGGTGCCGTCCACTCCGCTTGGAACGGCTCCCGATCCGCTGTAGGATTTCGTGACCTCTTCAACACTAACAGCCATTCCTTTATCGGAATCCGGAAGCGGTTCGACTAAATTCTGCTGCGTCCTCACCTGGTCGAAATTCAGCTTCACAAAGGTCTGGACCAGCACCTTATCCTGTCCGAGCATCGTGCCGAGCATCTGCTGGATGCTGCGCTGAATGTCCGCCTCTACCTTTTGCTTGATCTCTCGTTGGCTTTCATAGCTGTCTACCCCGGCAAAGGCATTATCGCCCGACTGCGGCAAAGACAGAAGCTGGCCATTTTCATCAGTGATGACGATGTTTTCTTCTGGCAGATTAGGAATACTCTTCGATGCTAGATGGTAAAGAGCTTTAATCTGTTGTTTTTCCAATTCGTAACCAGGCTCGAGATCAACAATAATCGATGCGCTCGCTTTCCCTTCCTCCTCCGGCCGAATAAACACGCTGTCCTTCGGAAGAGTAATCATGACCTCCGCATTTTTGACGCCGTTGATTTTCGTCATTAAATTGGCCAGCTGCCCTTGAATGACTTCCCTCTCGATGGCATCAAGCTCGCGGTCGGTTACGCCAAATTTCAAATCCTTTGTCTGCTCCGAAAAACTAATCGGACCGTTCTTTGGATACCCTTCTGCCGCCAGGTTGACGATCAGGTCTGCTGCCTGCTCTTTCGGAACGAGGATTTGTGTGCCATTATTGGACACTTCTATGTCCGTAACCCCCTGCTTTTCCAAGACGGCCTTAATCTCGCCAATTTCCTTTTGACTCAAGCTATTGGCATACAAAGGCACGAGGCTGGGCTTGGAAAAATAAAAAATACCAACGCTGAGAAGGGCCACTACTAAAATAAACGTACCAATATACAATGTTTTATTTTTCTTGCTCGCGTTTTTCCAAAACTGCGAGAGTTTTTCCTTGAAATCATTAAATTTCTGATTCATAAGCCCTCCGCTATGCTAGCCAAAAATCGGCTGCACCTTTAAAACCTGCATTCTTTACATGACTTCCTGATAAGGTGATGCACAAGAACCGTCCCTATGCCTCAGTGAAAAATGATGCACAAGAACCGTCCCCATGCCTCAAACTTGCATTCTCATGATTTCTTGGTAGGCTTCGACTACTTTGTCCCTTACTTGGGTTGTCAGCTGCAGGGCGATTTGTGCTTTTTGTGCAGCTATGGTGACGTCATGGATATTTTTTATTTCACCTGTGGCTATTTTTTCGGACATGTTTTCCGATTGGACAATTGTTTCATTTGCTTTCTGTAAGGCCTCGCTTAACGAGTTCGAAAAAGAGGTGCCTGACACGGAAGCGGGCTGTGCATTTTGAGTTTTTCCCACGATCGATGCTTGCGCCGGAAACAGCTGATCAATTCTCATTCTTTAACACTCCTTATCTGCCAATATCTAAGGCTTTCAGCGACATATTTTTTCCAACATTAAAGGCTGTGATGTTCGCTTCATAGGTACGGGAGGCTGTCATCAGATCGACCATTTCTTTTGTAATGTCCACGTTTGGCATCATCACGTAGCCTTCATTATTGGCATCGGGATGGGTCGGGTCATAAACCGGCCGAAACGGAGTCTTGTCTTCTACGATTCTTGTAACCTTGACCCCATTTGAATTCATTTCATTTTGCAAGAATTGGCTGAATGGGGTCCCTCCCGTCCCATTCGCTTGCACCTCGACCATCTTCCGCCGGTAAGGCATCCAGACCCCATCCACCAATTGGCCCCGGGTGGTCGTAGCATTGGCGATGTTGGAGGAGATTGTATCCATTTTTAAGCGCTGGGCAGTTAGGGCTGAAGAACTAATATTTAAGGGTTGGAACATCGACATTATGAATCACCTACCTGCTCTTAATTGCTGTTTTGAGTAAATTGAATTCTTCGCTTATCTGGTATGATAATGTTTGGTACCAAATCGAGTTTTTGGTCAACTCCGTCATCTCACTATCCATATCCACCCCATTGCCGCTATTTTGCATGATAGTAGGTTCCTGGGTCACCAAAGGCTTGCTTGAAGCAGCTATGCCGATTGGGATATGCTTGGCATTGGTTCTCTTCCCGTCAAAGCCAGCACCGGAAAGTTCTTGTTTTAAAATGTCTTCAAAAATAACCTTTTGGGGTTTATAGTTTGGGGTGTTCACATTGGCGATATTATTGGAAATGGCATTATGTCTTAACACAGAGGCATCTAAAGCACGTTGGACGAGATTAATATTTTGAAGCATCGACATGGATCAGCTCTCCTATCAAATATTCAGAATACTCAAATTTTAGTTTTTGGGACATAAAAAAGACCATTCCGAAGAATAGTCTAATAGGGTAAACTATGACTCTTCGGCAACTGGCTGGCGTAATCCCTTCGGATCCTTAGCCCCTATAGCTTTGCGTCGCTGGGTTTCCCCAGGTTTGCTATTATCGGATTGTATTTGTCGATTTTTGGAAATTATATTGTCGAATTTTTCCTACAAAAATAATAATACAATGGTTTTAGTAATCTGACAACAAAATTAATTAAAAAGGCCTACTTAACTTAAATTAGTTAAGCAGGCCGTACTATTTTCAGTGCTTCTTTCCAGGTATCCTGCAGTTCTGTTAACATTTTTTCCACTTCAACTAACAGTTGCTCTTCCTTTTTGATATTCGCCTCTATTAACTTTTCCTTCATGTAATCATAAAGTACTATGAAAGATTTTGAGATTTCGATATCCATATTCAGGGTAACCATTAATTCAGTGACAATTTTTTGAGCCCGCTGGATACGGTCATTAGCCCTTTGCCAGTCTTTTTTCTCCATTGCCATTCTGGCCTGAAGGATAAATTTAATCGCCCCGGTATATAACAAAAGGGGCAGCTCTTCTTTTTTCGCATATAGTACTTGATTATTTTCGTAGGATTGATAGGCATTATTCAGAGCCATCATCTCACACCTTTCCCTTATTTTCGCTTGTCGTAAAAAATTCCGCTTACCGCTGCCGCAGTTGGTTCCCCGTACTGCTGTTTGATTGTTTTCTCTTTTTGTAGAGAACCAATCGCCGCAAGAATCTTTTGCTTGGCCCTAGTTAATTTTTCCTGAAGCTTTCGTTCTAACGGGTGAATGCGCCGGAGCTCTTCCTTGATGGCTTCGCTCATGAGGATGGCGCCGTTACGTTGATCTAGCTCGTTTACTTTCTCAATGCACTGGTCTCGTTCTTGGAGCAGCTGTTCTATAAGTTCTACTTCATTCGTTTCTAGTAGATTGCTTGTCAGCTGATAGTAATCTTTTAAAAACTGCTCTTTTTGTTTCTCCATCGATTACATTCCACCACCCATTTGCTGCATCAGCCAGCTGCTTTGCGTATTCGATTTCTGGATGGCCTGCTCCATCGCCGTGAACTGCTTCCAGTAATAGCTTTCCTTTGTCTGCAGGCGTTTCTCCCAGGAATCAATTTGTTCATCCAGCCTCTTTAACGCTTTGGAAAGATAAGTGTCACTCGAATACCCAGCCGTTTTCGTAATATCCTTCATCGTTTCGTTGAGCTGGTCGTACAATCGCCAGGCGATACCGCTGTTTTGAAACTCATCGGCATTGTTAACTGTGTTGTTGGAGGAAGCCCCCATATCGTATTTTTTTGAAAAAAGCTGAGCGACTTGGTCTAGATTATTTTCCAGTGCAGCTTTTAATTTTATTTCATCGATGACGAGCTTGCCATTATCCCGGTAGTTAGTACTTGAGGTGATGCCGATTTCCGCCAGCGTATCGAAGTCACTGTGCATTATGGCAGGGTCCTTGTCACTGACTTTGGAATAGAGGATGGACCGCATTTTGTCGAGAGCGGAGGCAATCATCTGGTCATTTGAGAGTAGGCCGCTCTTTGCTTTTTCCTCCCACAGCTCGATTTCTTTGTCCTTCATATCCTTCTTTTGGTCATCTAATAGAGGGGTGTAATCCTTATAGCGCTTTTCGCCCAATTTGTCGTGAAGGGTTTTGATTGTTTCGTTGTATTTGTCAACAAAGCCTTTGATCGTGTCAAAAATCGCATCGACATCCGGTTTCTTCGTAATCGTGACATTGCTTCCGGCCGGCAGTTCGGTTTTTAGGTTAAACTGGATGCCGTCGTAAGTAAATTGGTTGCTTTTGATGGTGATTGTGGTTCCATTGATGGTGACCTCGCCTGGCGTTGATGGAACAGGTGAGGTACCGACGGCCCCGCTGGCGTTTCCTGCTGGGAAGTCATTCTGCTGGCTGCCCACCGTACCCGCTGCAATCTTAAGCACGTTTGAGCTATCGGATACATTGGCAATGCTGATACCCGTCTGGTCATCCTTTGAGGTAAAAATAATCGCGTTATCGCCGCTGGAATACGTGGCCGTCACCCCTGTTTTCGCGGATAAGGCATTGATTTTTGTAATCGAGCTTTGGATTGTATCCTGTGCAATAAGGCTGATAGGTTCGTTGTTTAGGGTAAAACTAAATCCCGATCCTAGTTCGGCTTTATCATTGGCTACTCCTGCCTGTGCGAATTTGACAGAGGAAGGCGTACCCGGCTGATAGAGTTTGGCAGAGGAAATCACGTATTCACTTCTGCTTGGGGTGCCTGTAAGTGAAGCATCGACCTTGGCGGCATCCGAGGACGACAACTTGCTTTTTTGAAAAGTGGACTCCAGCCTGAGCGCTTCCATCGAAGACCGCAAATCGAGAAATTTGGTATTCACATCACGGTACGCATCCATTTTCCATTCCGTCATCGTCTTATTTTGAATTACCTTGTTTAAGGGGATTTTTTCCGCGTTCATTAATTTGGTCACAAGCGCCTCAGTATCCATCCCCGACGCCAGACCGGATAAGCGAAAATCATTTGATATCATTTGGAAATCCTCCGTACCATCGTTTCATTGCTTTTAATAAAAATAACGGCAGGTTTTGGGGGAACGTTTAGTTCTTTTTGAAAACTTTGGGGAGTGGAGGGCCCGGATATAGGATTCGCGGATAAATTTTAGAATTCGCCGATATATTCGGAAATCCGCTGATATATTTAAAAATTCGCTGATATATTCGGAAATTCGCAGATATTGGTAAAAAATCCGCGGATATATTTAGAATACAGAAAAAAAGAAAGGCCGCGACAGCCTTTCTGGAGGTTAATTGATTGTTTTATTTAAAATTTCCGTAATTCGAATCCCAAAATAGTCATCAATCACGACAACTTCTCCCTTGGCAACAATTTTCCCGTTGATCAGGACATCGACCGGCTCGCCGGAGACACGGTCCAGTTCGATAATCGAGCCTTGTGTGAGTTCGAGAATTTCGTTAATTTTCTTTTTCGTCCGGCCCAGCTCCACAACCAGCTCCAACGAAATATCCATGAGCAAATCCAAATTAACGGAGTCGTCCGTTTCCTTCTTTTGCGGCTCATCCGGCAAGTCTTGAAAAATAAACGGCTTCGTTTCCTTTTCGGTATCACCTAATAGGGCTTCCAGTTCTTCTCTTGAAATTTTCCCCTCGTTACTCATCTTATTTTCCCTCTTTTTCTAAAACAGTTTCGATTTCTGCTGCCAGCCGTGTCTTCTTCACACCTGGTTTGACAAAGAATTTCACTTCTTTTCCGACCTTCGCCTTTAACGGTTCATCATACAACTGATTCAACTGGATGACATCCCCGGCGTTTAACGATAAAAACTCTTCAATCGAAATCTTCGAGCGCCCCAGTTCAACGCTTAACGGGATTTCCAGTTCTTCAATTTTGGACTTTAACATCTTGGATTCCTGCGTGCTTTTGGCGTGGCTTCGGGTCGAGAACAATTGATAGGATGATAGCTTTGGCAAAAACGGCTCCAAAATGATGTACGGAATGCAAATGTGCATTTTTTCCGTCACATCCCCGATTTTAATCGTAAAGGCAATCACAATCACGGTTTCATTCGGGATGGCGACCTGTAAAAACTGGGGATTCGTTTCTATCTCAATTACCTTCATATCGACGTTCATGAGGTCCTTCCACGATTTCCGTAAATTCTCTACAAAGCCCTCGAACAGCTTATGAAGAATTTTATTCTCAATTTGCGTTAACGTTGTTTTATCCTCGGAGGCTGCCGAAAGCTCCCGGCCGCCGAGCAGACGATTAAGGATGGCATACGCCATTTGGGGCTTTAACTCCATAATCATGCGCCCTTTTTCGGACGTTTCAAAAACGTTTAAAATTGTATAAGCCGGCAGTTCCTTGATGAATTCCTCGTAAAGCATTTGATTGACCGACACCACATCCACTTGCACGATCGTTCTTAATTGCGTCGAAATCGAGGAGGCCAGTTGATAAGCGAAATTATCATGGATTCTTGTTAGCACGCGAACCTGCTCCATCGATAAGCGGAGCGCTTTTTTAAAATCATAGACTTTGACGTCTTGGCTGTTTTGAATGATTTTTTCTTTCATTGCGTAGGTTCCACCACCATAAAATGATGCGAAGGGAAAGCAGTAATACTTTCCCTCCCTTATAAAAATTCGAAACTATTAACGCTTTAAATTTACTAATTCTTCCAAAATCGAATCGGACACAGTAATTACCTTCGCATTCGCCTGGAAACCGCGTTGCGCGGTGATCATTTCGGTAATCTCTTCGGATAGGTCAACATTCGACATTTCCAGCTGGCCGGAAACAATTTGCCCAGCATGGTTATCTGAACGCTTCGCAATTAGATTATCAATATTGGTTTCTGTATCGGAATTTCCTGTTAATTCATACAGGGAACCGCCCACTTTTTTCAAGCCGCCTGGATTGGAAACAACAACCGTACCTAAAGTGGCAATCTCATCGGCGGTGCCAGCAGGAGTGACCCCTTTAATAACCCCATTATAATCAATGGTATAGGAAACATAAACATCTGAATCAACTTGGATAGGATTTCCATCAGAATCTAGAACTTTATATCCTTGTGGATTCACGAGGTTGCCGGCGCCATCCCGGTCAAAGTTGCCGGCACGTGTTAAGTACTTTGCCCCGCTGTCGCTTTGCACCACGAAAAATCCGTCCCCATCCATGTATAAATCCGATGATAGATTCGTAGTCGTCGGACTTCCGGCCATGTGAATCGTATCAATCGACGCCGTTTTCACGCCTAACCCGATTTGCACCGGATTCGTTCCGCCCGACCCTCCGACCGGATCCGGTGATGAACTGCCGCGGACGGTTTGGCTTAACACATCCTGAAACATGATACGGCTTTTCTTATAACCAACCGTATTCACGTTGGCGATATTGTTACCAATGACATCTAATTTGTTTTGGAACGCCTTCATACCAGATACACTTGAATTTAAAGAACGAAGCATGTTACCTACCTCCAGAGTTTGTTAGTTTTGGTTTTTTGCAGAAATGATTGATTCGATCGGAATCTCTTGGTCATTTATTTTATAAAAAAATTGATTATCTTTTTTGATGACCCCATTAATGACACCGCTTGCCTGAAGACTTGTTTCGGTATCCAGCCAGGACGCTTCCTTGCTGATCATATGGGAATAGTAGCTGATATCTTTCGTGTTTGAGTTAGCGAATTGGGCAAAGGCCTGATTTAAGTTGGACATCTGTTCAAGGGTGCTAAATTGGGCCAGCTGGGAAATAAATTCCCGGTCCTCCATTGGCTGGGTCGGGTCCTGATTCCGCAATTGGGTAGTCAGCAGTTTCAGAAAAGCATCCTTGCCTAATGAATTTGTGGCTTGGTTTGTCTGTTTCGTACTGAGCGTATTCGAGAATGGTGTGGTTGTATTTACCGATGTCATGTTCTTCATCTCCTTTTATGCAAGAATATTTATCGTCGTATCGGACTCTCTATGCATATATGTGTCAATCGTGTTATGGCTTTGATAAAACTCATCACGATTCACTTTCTTTTTGGGCTGGCGCTGCTGCGATTGGTCCTGCTGCGACCGACTCTCCTGCTGGGAAAAATTATGTAACATTTGCCCGCTTTGCGCGACTTCGATTTTATCCACTTGAAAGCCTTGCTGCTGCAAGGAAGCCTTCAAAAGTGACATTTGCGAATCTAGCATTTCTTTTCCATGGGCGGTATCTGCCAGAAATTGCGCCGTTACCTGCCCCTTTTGAATGACAATTTTTATATCAATCTCCCCAAGGTGCTCCGGCGTCAGTGAAAATTTCGCTTCGATGATGTCAGAGCTCTTATGTAGAGTGGCATGGTTCTTTAATAAGCCTATCACCTCTGCTGCCAGTTGTTCCTTAGAAACCTTTGTTAGTTGGGTAGGTTCATTCTTAGCAGCTGGCTGGTCTGCACCTCCCGGGCGAGTTAGGGATTGAAAAATAACTTCTTTTCCGTCGAATTGCTGCTGTTTGAAATCAGAATCGGGTTCAAGTTTAGAAACAGGTAGATTTTTCTGTATCTCGACCGCATTCTCTGGCTGGTAAACTTGCTCCCGCACTAATTGGATTGGCTGTTGAAGCGGGTTCTGTACCTGAACTTTGTTTTGATTCGATTTAAGCTGCTCCTGAAATGACTTTATTAATTCTTGAGCTTGCTTCTGGCCCAATATTCCTTCTAGCTCAGTCTGCAACGCCGGCAATGCTTGCTTCCCTTCGTTTTGGGCTGCCTCCGCAATCGTCGTTTGAAGAGGAGCAAGTGCAGGATTCGTCTTTTCAAAAAATGAACTGATAAAAGCAAGTAAATCATCTCGAGTTTGTTGCTCGCTGTCTTGGTCCTGTTCCTGATTTGATGCGTCAGACTGCTCTAAGACCTGGTCAACCATCGAAATAAGATTCTGAGGTGAACCTGTCCCATTTTTCAATGCATTCAACAGCTCCATAAACGAACCTGGCTGTTGATTTTCCGGCTTACTGCTGCTAGTTTTATCTGATAATTTGTGGCTTGCGGAACTCATCGAAGTGGATGGAATCACAAATTATTCTCCTTTCCCGCGAAAGTAGTTTAATCATAAACAAAAAAATTTGTATTTTCTATCATTTAAATTTTTAAAAAAATAGAGTAATATATATTAAAAACGGTTATTGTTTCCAATTACCAAATTACTTACAGAGGTATAAATCATGAGTTACAGTCCAGTTTCTTCCGAATGGTTTAAAAACATGGCCCTGCTTTCGATTTCAAAAAGTCTTGCCGGTAAGAGCATCAACGCTGAAGCGAGCCTTTTTCCGACAGGTGATATTTTTACGAATTTGCTGCAGGCTGTTTTGAGTGGGCAAGACCAGCAAAATACGTATGTCCCTGAGAATTCGAGTGGGTCCTTTATTACGAACAACTCTCCTATTCTGAATGGGATGAAAGATTACTCACATTTACTTGATGATAATATGACATTAGGTTTTACTGATGTTTCAACTGATAAATTAAATAGTGCCCTTAAAGGCAAATTGAGCAATATGGGTGAATTTTTTGTTGAAGCAGGACGAAGATATAATATCAACCCTAATCTGCTGGCATCCATCGCCGTTCATGAATCTGGCAACGGCAAGTCCCATGCGGCCAATGTAAAAAATAATATCGCCGGCATGATGGGCAGAAATGGCCTGCGCCAATACGAATCCGTTGCGGACAGCATTGCTGACATGGCCCGAAACCTAAGGCAAAATTATTTAGACAAAGGCTACGACACGATTGCCAAAATCGGTGCCAAATACGCTCCCGTCGGTGCCGCCAACGACCCAACTGGGTTGAATAACAACTGGGTCAAGGGTGTAAACAACTTTTTCTATTCATTTACAGCGTAATCTATAAAGAGGCTGCCCCCTTTTTAGGCTTTGGGGCAGCCTCTTTTTTAATTATTTAATAACCTTTACAGTCGTGCTGCCAACAACTAGATAGCCGTCAACCATCGCACGGAATTCTAAAAATTCTTCTTTGTCATCCCAAACAAAATCTTCACGATTAAATTTGAATTGACCTTTTTTGGCTTGGTTTTCTAAGCCTTTGCTGTCGTTATTAGCTTGAACGCCATTCAGATTTGCTGTTGATAAATTAACATTTGCGAAGCTATATGGCTTCGGCAGTGACACCTGAACCGTGAACGCGCCTTTGTTGCCGTTCATGACTTTTGGTAGAACTTCAATCGTTGCCGGGATATAAACGGAAACCGTCTTTGTAACAGTCGTTTTTAGGCCGGCATTATCAACGGCAGTGATTTTAAGCGTATAAGTGCCCGGTTTATCAAGTGTAACTTTGCCAGTCGTATTCACTACACCATTGACTTCCACAGATGTCTCTTTTATGCCAGATAGATTGTCTGTTGTTTGGTAATTTAAGTCTAAGACTGTTCCAAGGGCATATTCCTTTTCAAAATCAGCTATAATCGTTGGTGCTGTTTTATCGATTTTAACCGCTGCTGTCTTCGTTTCTTCAACATTGCCTGCTTGATCGACGCTGTAGAAGGAAACCGTATGGAGGCCTTCGTTTGCAACAGAGAAACTAGTGCCCTCAGTGATTTCAGATCCATCGATAGAATAGTAGGTTGACTTGACGCCGCTTAGATTGTCGGTTGCAGTTAACCCTACATTCACTGTGTCTGTATACCATTTATCCTCAATATTGCTTACAGTTGTTGGAGCAGTTTTATCTGTTTTCACTTCAACCGTCTTACTATCCTCAACGTTTCCAGCATTATCCACGCTGTAGAAGGAAATTGTGTTGATTCCTTCTTGATCAAGAACAAAGCTAGTGCCTTCTGTAAAATCTGAGCCGTTGATTGAATAGTAGGTTGCTTTCACGCCGCTTAGGTCGTCGGTTGCTGTTAGCTCGACATTTACTCCGTCTGTGTACCACTTGTCCTCTACATTGCTTACTGTTGTTGGAGCGGTTTTATCCACCTTAACCTCAACAGTTTGTTTTTCCTCGACGTTACCTGCGTTATCCACGCTGTAGAAAGTAATCTTGTTCACGCCTTCTTTGTCGACCACAAAGCCTGTACCTTCTGTAAACTTAGAACCGTTGATAGAGTAATAGGTGGCCTTTACGCCGCTTAAATCATCGGTCGCTGTTAACTCTACATTCACAGTATCTGTGTACCACTTGTCCTCGACATTGCTTACTGTCGTTGGAGCGGTTTTATCCACTTTAACCTCGACTGTTTGTTTTTCCTCGATGTTTCCGGCATTGTCGACACTGTAATAAGTAACTGTGTTTACGCCTTCGTTATCGAGCACGAAATCAGTACCTTCGGTAAACTCAGATCCATTGATAGAGTAATAAGTAGCTTTTACGCCGCTTAAATCATCGGTCGCGGTAAGGGCGACATTCACTGCCTCTTTATACCATTTATCCTCAACATTACCCACTGTTGTTGGAGCGATTTTATCCACTTTAACTTCAATGGTTTGTTTTTCCTCAATATTTCCAGCGTTGTCCATACTGTAAAAAGTAATCTTGTTGACGCCTTCTTTATCGAGCACAATGCTGGTGCCTTCCTGGAAGTCGGAACCATTCACGGAATAGTAGGTAGAATGAACGCCTGATAGATTGTCAACTGCCGTTAATTCAATAGTGACACCCTGGTTGTACCAGTCGCCAGTTGTATTGGCAGTAGTTTCAGGTGCTGTTTTGTCGATTTTCACTTCGACTGTCCTTACTGCCTCAACGTTGCCCACATTGTCAACGCTGTAAAAAGAAACAGTGTGGACGCCTTCTGTTTCAAGAGGGAAGCTTGTTCCTTCCGTAAATTCAGAGCCGTCAACAGAATAATAGGTTGCTTGCACGCCGGACAGATTATCGGTCGCAGTTAGTTCGGCTTGTACGTCTTGGTTATACCAATAAGCACTAGTATTGATAACGGTCTGTGGTGCCTCTTTATCGACCTTTACCTCGACCGTTTTCACTTCCTCAACATTGCCGGCATTGTCCACGCTAAAGAAAGAGACTGTGTGGACACCTTCTTTATCAAGAACAGCGGAAGTACCTTCTACAAATTCTCCAAGATCAACAGAATAGAAGGTGGTTTTGACACCGCTTAGGTCATCTGTTGCAGTCAAGGTGACGCCGACATCATCTTTTGACCATTCTAAGTTGGTATCAGCGGTCGTTACAGGCGGTGTGACATCGGAAGGTTTATAGATGTCTACTGTAACGGTTGCGTAGTCGATAGATTCTGTGCCGTCTGCTGTTACTGGGACAATTTGGTACTCGTGTGTGCCTTGTTCTTCAGGAGTCGGCAAAGTGTAGTTTGGATCGGTTGTTGTGCCTACAAGGACACGTTCACCATTAACTTCCTTATAAATGTTATAGGATGCTGCATTTTCCACGGGTTCCCAAGTAAGGGTCAACGAGTCCTCTTTTATCTCTGGTTTGCTGGCTTCAGGTGCCGGTAAAACAGGTGCAATTGCCACCGAAACAATATTTGAAAAAGGAGATTGCCCGAAACGATCTGATTTTGCAACTACAGTATACTCGTGTTTACCTTGTTCTAAATTGGAAACATACCTCGAAAAATTTGGTGTTGTTTTGATTAATACCGGCTTGCCATCTTTTAGTTCATAAACATCATACTCTGTCGCATATTGAACATACCCCCATCTAATAATCGCACTATCGGATTTATCCATTTCGATAGTAGCCACGGGGGCATCTATATCTGGGAATATAACCGTGACGTTGTAAGTTTTTGGTGCTGATTCACCAAAACGATCACTAACAGAAACGATTTCAAACGTATAATCCCCTTCTGGAAGGTTAGAAAAATAATAGGAACGATCAGTTGTGGTAGTGATTAATACTTTTTCTCCATCTACAATTTGATAAAGATTATAACGATCTGCATAATCCGCAGTAGACCATAATAAATGAACATCATTTCCTTTGTAAAAATAAGCTGTTACCGTTCCCGGAGGAAGCATATTTGGATAAACAATAGGAACAATAGCTTGGCTACCTTCCTTTGATTCACCAAATCTTGTACTACTAGAAGTAACTTCATAAACATTTTCCCCATTTGCTACATTCGGGAAATAAGCACTTGTATTTGTTGTTGATAGTTGAAACTTTCTTTTCCCATCAATCAATTGATAGACATTATAAGAAGTTGCGTAAGTTGCATCTTTCCAGCGCAACTGAACATTATTGGCATCAGAAACATAGTACGTTAACTCGCCAGGTGGTTGCATTTCTGGAAAAATAACGTTAACAATCTGAGAACTGGCAGATGACTCTCCAAATTTATCATTATAAGACGTAACTTCATAAATATGTTCTCCAGCTGATACATTCGTGAAATATCTTGTTAATTGGGTGGTATTTGTAGCAAGTAATTTTCTTTCACCATTTATAACTTCATAAATTCGATAGTTAGTTGCGAATTCAACTTGGTTCCATTGCAACCTGACATCATTAACATTTTCAATACTTGAAGTAAATCCATTCGGCGGCTGCATATCAGGGAAATCAATTACAATATCTAAAATTGCTGAAAACTGAGATTCACCAGAAGGATTAACGGCTGTAACAGTATACGAGTGAGTACCTTCTGATAATCCTGGCAAATAGCGATTAAGATTAGAGGCTTGCCCAATTAAGACTTTTTCTTCACCTTTTATTTCATAAACTCGATAAGCACTTGCTCCAGTTACTGCATCCCATCTTAGCATGACATTATTAATACTACTTATGGAGTATCTGAAATTTGTCGGTGCTTGGAGATTGCTTGCTGCCAATACAGGAGCAAGCGGCGAAATGATTTGAAAAAGCATCATGATTAATACAACCAAAGAAAGCTTTTTCATTTCCGCATGCATCATACCTTTTCCTCCTTTACATCGTAGCTTAAAAAGAAGTCCCTTATTAAAAGAGACTTCTTTTAAGTTAGAAGAAATTAATAGTAATTATCCACGAAGAAGCTGTAATACTCCTTGAGGCTGTTGATTTGCCTGTGCAAGCATTGATTGTGCTGCTTGAGAAAGGATATTATTTTTCGTAAATTGCATCATTTCATTCGCCATATCTACATCTCTTAAACGAGATTCAGCAGCTGTTAAATTTTCAGAAGATGTACCAAGGCTGTTAATGGTGTGCTCTAAACGGTTTTGAATAGCTCCTAATTTAGAACGCTCAGTTGATACCGTGCTGATTGCCGTATCTAATACTTTAATTGCCTTTTCAGCACCAACCTCACTCATTAGTGAAATGTTTACACCGTCTTTTTTAAGACCTAAAGCAACTGAATCCATGGAATTAATACCAATTTCTAGAGTTTGTCCCTCGTTTGCCCCTACATGGATGGAAACCGTATTATTTGCGGAACCGACTGTGATAGTAGATGTACCGCCTTTAATATCATCTGTGAATGTCAATTGAAGATTTGAAACCTGGACAACTGAATTGGAACGCACTGCTATTCTACCATCTCCAGGACCATCACCTGCTGGTCCAACATCAACTTGGGCAATAAAGTCACCAGTATTTCCAGCAACCTGAATTTGTTGGAGTCCACCATTATGACCTTGAGTCATTTGTCCATTAAATGCAGTACGTTCAATTCCTTCTGATGACTTTGCTGAAATAGAAATGGAACTAATATCGTTAGCAGCACCGTCCTGACCCTTAATGACAAGGGAGTCTTTAGCAGTTTCACCAGTACCCGAAGAAGGCATATCAAGACCAAAAGCATCCCCGTCAGCTGTAAATAGTTTTCCCGCTGTATCGATTGCAACAGTATCAGCTCCTAAAGTATTTTTTATAGAAGCCGTAAGATCCGCTACTGTGCTTTCAGCTGTAACCACATATACAGAATTTTTTACTTCTCCGCCAACAACTGCAGAAAGAGTGATTTCATCTCCAACTTGTAGCCCGAAGTTACTCCCAGTCCCACCGTTCGTTCCAGAACCAAGATTTGTTAATTTCGTAGTATTCGATACTCCTTTTGCAGCTGTCGGATCGTTTACATCTAACAATTGTCCAGTTTGCCAAATGGAAGCAGTATCTTGAGTTAACGCACTTGTTGTTGTAACAGTTGTTGTTCCAGCAGCAGCAGTAGAAGAAGCAACAACACCTGTAACATCTCCATTTGTTGATTGAGCGAATTTAGCAGTTTTGGAAATATCACCATTTAAAATTTTGAAGCTGTTGAATTCAGTATTATTCGCAATACGATCAATTTCATCGATTAATTGGTTAACTTCAGTTTGGATATTTTGTTTATCTTGAGTTGTAGAAGTTCCGTTAGCCGCTTGGTTTGAAAGCTCTCGCACACGTTGCAGAATGCTATGTGTTTCATTCAATGCACCTTCAGCTGTCTGAATTAAAGAAATACCGTCTTGAGCATTTTTTTGAGCCTGGTCCAACCCACGAATCTGTGCTCTCATTTTTTCCGAGATTGCAAGACCAGTTGCATCGTCTGCCGCACGGTTAATACGTAAACCAGAAGATAATTTTTCTAAGTTCTTTGATGAAGCTGCTGAGTTTGCACTTAATTGATGATAAGCGTTAAGAGCAGAAATGTTATGGTTAATTCTCATCTCTTTTTTCCTCCTAGTGTTAGGTAAATTGGTTTATTGCCTTTCTACTATTCTTTAACGACATTTTTTGCGGAGTGGAGAGAGGATGGAGATTATTTTTTATTATTTTTTTACTAATTTGGGTAAATTTTTCGCAAAAAAAAGATGCCCCCTGCCCGGGAAACACCTCTAAAAATATTATCTTAAAAAATCCACCAGCGTAGGCTGAATCGCCTTCGCACCAGATGACAGTGCTGCGTTTAGAATCGTTTGCTGGTTGGTCAAATCGGTTATCACCTTCGCCATGTCGGCATCTTCATTTTTCGAAAGAATGCTCTTGGTGGTGATTTCCGTTTCATCCAAACGGTTCACCATCATTTCCAAACGGTTAACATTGGTCCCGACTACAGAACGATGCGCCAAAAGGTTGTTCAGCTGTTTATCTAGAGTGCCCATTAATTGTTCCGGATTGTTGCCCAGCTCCAGTTCGCCGGCAATTTTTTCAATAGTTTCGGATAAATTAAGTCCATCGGCTTGAAAATTAAAAATTTCCGTCCCGTTGACATTGACGTTCATATAGATGCCTTGGCCAACATTCCATGATAGGGAGTTCTGATTGGTATTCACAAACTTGCCATCCTGAAACGGGGCTGTATCGGTATCGGTTCCGGAAAATAAAAAGCGGTCGCCGATTTTCGCATTGGCGATATCGCCGATTTCACCGATGAGTTCCTTTAAACCTATGGCGATGGATTGTCTGGCTTCCTGGTTATTGACGCCATTTGCGCCTTGGACCGTCAACTCGCGCGCTTTTTGCATCACCTGCGTCAAGTCGTCCAAGGATTTATCCGTGGCCTCCAGCCAGTCCAGCCCGTCTTCAGCATTCCGTTTAAACTGTCCCGTTTCCACCAGCGCCGAGCGATAGGACATGATTTGAATTGATTTCACCGGATCATCTGAAGTCTTGTTGACCGCCTTGCCCGAAGCAATCTGCTCCTGATACTGACTCAAGGAGCGGTAATTCTGTTGAATATTCCGGATCATTTGCGTACTTAACATTTTTTGCGTAACACGCACTTTACTCACCTCCGCCTATGACTAAACCCCTACACGACCCGTTCCGTTTATTAATTTATCTAATACCTCGTCCATGACCGATATGTATCGCGATGCCGCATTATAGGATTGCTGGAACCGGACCATGTTTGTCATTTCTTCATCAATAGAAACGCCTGATACTGACTGACGGCGGTTTTCTGCCTGCTGCACTAACAAGTCTGCGTTATTTTCCATCTGCAGTGCCTCTTGCGTTTTAATGCCAATCTCTCCTGCCAACGTCCGGTAAAATTGATTCAAAGTAGTAGACTGATTGGAAAAAGAAAGAACCTTAAATTTTAAGTCATTTAACTGATTGGCGTTTTGCGCGTCCCCTGCGCTGGCCTCTTGGGCCGCCGCGATTTTATTCAAGGAAGCTGTAATCAGTGGGTTAACCATGATGTCGCCAGCTGTTGTTGGGGCGGAGCCATTTTTTGATACAAAAAACGGAATCTTCTCCAAAGCAGCGTTAGGATCGATTTTTCGATTATCGATATCATCCAGATTCATGGCATTGGTACCGGCATGAATGCTGTTTACTTCCGAACTGAATACTGTTACCATTTCATTGATTTTTTCCATATAAGAAGGAATATCCTTAGTTAAAGAATCCACCATGCCGGCCAGCTCGCCAGATTTCAAGGAAATGTTCTGCCCGTTCAGCAATGGCTGATTATTCGAGCTGTCATAGGATAATGTGCTGCTTTGGTCACCATTGACCAAATACTCTTGGCCTATAAAAATATCAACCATTCCGCCCGCCGCAGGCTTCACTTCAATGTCAGCCAATTTCGAAAGCTGGTCAATTATCAAATCGCGTTTGTCCATTAAATCGTTAGGCTCTTGTCCGGAAGCGACCATTTTTGCAATTTGCGTATTAAGTCCGCTGACCTGTTTGGACAAATTATTCACTTCGGTCATTTTCGTTGAGATGTTATTTTTTAAATCTTGGCTTAAATGATCGATAGAATTGGAGATTTGATTGAAACGGTCCGCCAGCGCGGTGCCGTTGGAAAGAACCACAGCGCGTGCTGATAAGCTATCCGGTTCCTTCGACAAATCCTCCCATGATTGCCAAAAGCGATCGAAGACCGCCTGCAGTCCATTATCGGAAGGTTCGTTTAAGGTCTGTTCGATTTTCGACAGGGTGTCCTGCTTTACATTCCAATAGCCGAGCTGCTCATTTTGCGTCCGGAACTGCCCGTCCAAAAAAGAATCCCGGATGCGGGTGATTTCTGTCGTATCCACGCCTGTTCCCAATTGATAAGGGCCTTTTCCCGCACTCATGGCCGGATAGGTAAGCGGATTGGAGGCTGCGGTGACGGCCTTTTGCCTGGTGTAACCCTCTGTATTAGCATTGGCGATATTGTGGCCGGTTACGCTGAGGGCTGTGGATGAAGCAAAAATGGCCCGCTTGCCGATTTCAATTCCATGAAATGTTGAACTCATCTCGCACCCTCCCCTTACACTTTTGCATCGAAAAAGCTTCTCGATGTGTTCGCCTGCATGTAATTTTTCGCCGAATAAGTCAGTGGCTGTTCTTGTTTTTGTGTAAATAATGACAGCATGCTGTTGATGTATTCTAATGAAGACTCTACTAGCTGGCGATTCAGTTCATGTTGCTTCTCTAATTCTTTTAATTTAGCTTTTAGTTCGGTTTGATAGGTTGAAAGATCCGCAGACGGATGGTCTGCGATTAACTCACTTAAAGTCTGTGACTGAAGAGAAATCGTGTCTTGCTGACGACGCTCCTCAAGGTTGCTGATTTCTTTGATTAAAGCTGATTCCTTTGGAAAAATAGCAAGCAGCGGCTCCGGGTCACCTTTAATCAGAGCCGCCTGCTTTTCCTTCCCAACCGTAAGCAGATTTTCATAGACAGTAATCATTTCTTGCAAGATAGATTTTAACTGTTGGACCGATTTCATCGATCAGTCCCTCTGTCCCAGGAATCCAGTAATTTCTCAGCAATCTTCTTGCTATCCACCTTGTAGGTGCCGCTTTCAATTTGCTTTTTTAATTCTTCAATTCTCTTTTCTCGTTCCGCGCTTATTTTTTCCTGTGCAGCAGGTGAAAACTCCACCTTATCTACCTGAACCTTCTTATCCACATCCTGCTGCGGCGTCTTATTAACCTGATTTTTATACGACTGATAAGCCTGCAAACGGCTAAAATCATTAATCTTCATACGACCGGCTCCTTTCCGGGTGAAGCATGGGGACGGTTCTCGTGCATCATTGAGGCACGAGAACCGTCCCCATGCCTCATTCTTTATAATTTATTAACGGCCATTTCTTCAAAAGTGTTTAGCCCCTTTTCAGATTTGGTTTTGAATGGTAAATTTTTATTATTGAGAAAATATTAAGGGGAATCATAGTTGGGTACGACACATATTATCCTTAGCCTAAGTATAGTGGTATTGATTATTATTTTATATGCAGGGAGAACCTTTTTTCAAAAAGAAAAACATGTTGTTCCGAAAAAACCGAATCGCCGGACGGCGTTCCGGCTTAGCCTGCTGGATCAGGATTGCTGGTTCTATCCCGCTTCTTCAGGTGAACCGGAATACAAAGGGCTGATTCGCGATATTAGCATCACCGGCATGAAGCTGCATTCTTTGGTCGATATAGGTAAAATTGATGAAATAACAGTCGAGTTTGCCTTCTTGCGGGAATCCTTCACGCTGACCGGTCAGATCCGCAGAAGAAAGATTTTGGATAATGATTTGTATGAATACGGGGTTCATTTTCATCCGCTAGATGAAAAAACTGAACAAAAGCTATTTAAGGTCCTCTGGGAGAAAAGTAAAGAGAAAATCGTGATTTAACTCGAAAAGAGCCGCGGAAAACGGCTCTTTTTTTTTGTAAAGATTAACTTCTAATAATCCCATTAGCGATCCCCATCATTTGGTCGGCAAAGGAAATCGACCGGGAATTAAACTGGAAACCGCGCTGTGTTGTCAGCATGTCCGTAATTTCTTTGCTCAAGTCGACATTGGACGCTTCAAGATAGCCCTGACGAATTTGCGCAGCCGGATTACCTAGCACTTCATTCGCTCCACCTGTAAACCGATAGACATTTCCACCTTGTTGGATTAATTGCTGAGGATTCACAAAGTCCACAAGCGCGATTTGCTGGTTCGTTGGTGAAATGACGCCATTTTCATTAACGGCAAACGCCGCTCCTTCTGGGATTTCCACCGGGGCCCCGTTTCTGTCCATAAGGTAACAGCCGTCTGCGTTTACCAACCGGTATGTGCCATTGCCTGCCGGGCTCTGCTGGAATGATCCGTTACGGGTATAGAACACATCGTTCCCTTTCCCCACTTGAAAAAATCCTTTTCCATCGATCATAAAATCCAAAGGGTTGTTGGTGGCTTTGGCTGCCCCCTGTTCCAAATTCAACTGTGCTGCAGTGATGTGCACCCCAAAGCCTGTACGGATCCCGTTTGGGGTCAATCTGCCGACTTCGCGATTGGCAGCCTTCTGATTATCGATGGAAATCGCCAAGTTTTCTTCGAAGGATGCCTCTCTTCTTTTGAATCCGGTAGTTTCGGCATTGGCCATATTATTGGCGATCGTATCTAACTTTTTCTGATAGGCATTTAAGCCGCTTGTGGCGATATATAGCGATGTATTCATGAGATTCATCTCCTTTGCTTGTGTGTCCATGAGGGGCAAGGATGAAGGACATTTTCTTGCCTGCCACGACTCGTTTTGTCCTTCATAGCCTCGATGAAGGACATTTCCCCACTTGCCACGACTCGTTTTGTCCTTCATAAGCCCGATGAAGGACATTTCCCCACTTGCCACGACTCGTTTTGGCCTTCATAAGCCCGATGAAGGACATTTCCCCACTTGCGACGACTCGTTTTGTCCTTCATAAGCCCGATGAAGGACATTTCCCCACTTGCCACGACTCGTTTTGGCCTTCATAAGCCCGATGAAGGACATTTCCCCACTTGCCACGACTCGTTTTGGCCTTCATAAGCCCGATGAAGGACATTTCCCCACTTGCCACGACTAGTCTTGGCCTTCATAAGCCCGATGAAGGACATTTCCCCGCTTACCCCAACATGCTCTGTCCTTGATAAAAAGATCCCCGTAAAACTGGTAAGAATCCAGTGTAAATTACACTCTACCAATCGAATTCAACAGCTCCAAAGACTTATCATAAGCCTGCAAAACCTTCTGATTCGCTTCGTAAATACGGACGTTTTCCATCATGTTCGTCATTGTCATTGTCGGGTCGACATTCGATTTTTCAATCATCTTATGGCGCAGTTGCACACCGGCCGGCAATTCGGTCAATAACGGCGGCGGGTTTCCGCCTCCCTCCAGCTTGAACAGTCCGTTCCCGTCTTTAATCAGGTCGTTCGGATTTTGAATCAACACAAGTCCAATCCGATCCAGAACCGTCCTCCTAGAAAGATCATCCGGATAAAGAATAATCTCCCCGTCCGCACTAATAGAAACATCGCCGCCGGCCAATTCCGCACTCGTCCGAACCGGCTGGCCATTAGGGTTTAGCACCGCATATCCCTCCGTCGTGCGAAGCTGCCCCGCCTCGTCGATCGTGAATCTGCCGTTCCGGGTATAGCGGACTTCACCAGCACCGTTCTCCACAGCGAAAAACGCACCAGGCTTTTGCCCATTTTGCACCGTCAAAGCTCGGTCATCAATGGCCACGTCTAAAGGATTGTCTGTGCTCACAAGGTCCCCCTGCATAAAGCTCGAGATATTTTCCTGTGCATAGACCCCCTGCTGCAGCGACCCAATCAAGGAGAAGCCTTTCGGATTCGAGCCATTGCCATTCCCAGAGTCATGAATCCGCTCAAGCAAAACCCCCGGGAAAGAACGTAAGGTTGTATCCACTTTTTTATAGCCAGGCGTTTCAATATTGGCTAAATTATTCGTCAACGCCTCCTGCCTTCTTTGCAAGGCAATCATGCCGGACGCCGCTGTGTCGATCCCTCTAAGCATCGTTATTCTCCCTTTTTTTAAAAATTTACTGGATTAATAGTTCCGTTGTATAAACGTTCATAATTTTTCCATCAGAGAACCGCTCGTTAAGCTTGTCTTTGATTTTTCCTTCGAAGGCAGTAATATCCTTAAAATCGTCTTTATTTGATTTAGACAGAATCTTGATAATGTCGCTTTCGATGATTGGCTTTATTTTTTCTGATTGCTTCAACGTTTTCTTGGAATCCATTTCAATCGAAAACTGAACTTGAATTAAGTTTTCCGAATTGAGGTTGGTGCTGATTTGCTTCGTTTGAATGGTCTGATTAGCGAGCTGATCAAGCGTCTTATCCTGTGAGCTTACAGGGTTATTTTTTTGATATTGATAGTAAAAAAGACCGCCCGCGATGATTAACACAAGAACTACACTTAGCGTTAGGATTTTTTTCATCATTTTCATCCTTTTGGTGTCAAAATTACAGATAGAGGTCGATTAATAGGCCTTTGATTTCCCCTATCTTATCAAGCAATTGAATATTTGCATCCTCTTTTTCTAAAATTTTCTTCGACAGCTCCAACAGATTTTTATCAATCTCTTTAATAATTTTTAGCCTCCTCCCCCTATTCATTGACGTGAAAGAATCCGTTATTTCTAAAGAGAGGCCATTTTTTACAACTTCCTGCAAAAAGGATTGAATTAATTTTTTATATTTTTGAAGATCAGCAGCCGTTCGTGACTGAACCAATCGCTCCCCTTGCTTTTGAATCCCGTCTAAAAGGGAGCTTAGCTGCTCTTTTACCAAATTGGTTTTTGAATCTGTCAATATCTGTTGAAATGAGGATGATTCAGCTTGCTTCGTTTCTTTTTGAAAAAACATTTTATCGTTTGTGACACCAAATCCGTGACTGACTTTCAAGAGAAAACACCTTCCAAACGCTTAAGTTTGTGATTGTCGATATTTGTAAAACTAAATTACAATAAATTATTAATTTTAGCAATCATTAGAAAAGGAGAAATTTATGACGACATTTATCGGTTTGATTCTGGCTATCGTTTCTATCGGTGTAGGGATGGTATTAAAAGGCGCATCGTTTGAAGCGTTGGCGAACCCTGCTGCCTTTTTAATTATTTTTGGCGGAACGATCTCTGCCTTGTTTATCGCCTTTCCCATGAGTGAAATAAAAAAAATTCCGATGCTGCTGAAAATTGCTTTTGTCGAACCAAAGCAGCCCAGCCAAGATGAAGTCATCAAGATGATGGTGGAGTGGTCGATGGTGGCGAGGCGCGAAGGCGTACTTGCATTAGAGGAAATTTCCGAGTCCGTCGAGGATCCTTTTTTAAAAAATGGCCTTGAAATGATTATTGACGGCAGTGACCGGGACCAAATGGAGGAAATTTTGTTTAGCGAGCTAGAAGCAGCGGCAGACCGGCACAAGGCCGGCAGCCTCGTCTTCAGCCAGGCGGGGACGTATGCGCCGACACTAGGCGTTTTGGGTGCTGTGGTTGGTTTAATTGCGGCGCTCGGAAATCTTCAGGACATGGACAAACTCGGACACTCGATTGCCGCCGCCTTTATCGCGACCTTGTTAGGGATTTTTTCCGGATATGTCCTGTGGCATCCAATTTCCAATAAACTGAAGCGCATTGCGAAAAAAGAGCAGGACCTGAAACTGATGATGATGGAGGGACTTCTTGCCATCCAGGAAGGGTTAACACCTAAATTGATTGAACGAAAGCTGGCTGTTTATTTGCCAACAAAGGCACGTTTGAAACAGGAGGAAATGGTCGTGAAAGAGGTCGAGAGTCTGTAAGACTGTGAGTTCAAGCTGGAAAAATAGAGGCTGCGTTTTGACTAGGACATCTTGTAAGAAAGGAGGAATAGAACGGTGAGGAGGCGGAGACTGCAAGATAATGATGAGCATATGGACGAAAGCTGGTTAATTCCTTACGCGGACCTTTTGACCCTGCTGCTTGCTTTGTTTATCGTCCTGTTTGCTTCGAGCAGTATCAATTCGGAAAAGCTGCAGCAAATCATGGTTTCGATGAATTCAGCTTTGAGCGGCAAAGGAAGCAGTTTGATTTTAAAAGAAAATGCCAGCTCTCCTGTGGTGAAGCCGCTCGAAAAAACTGCCGGCAAGGTAGAGAAACAGGAAGAGAATGAAAAATTGCACAGCCTGATGGAGAATATTCAAAGCTATATAGAGGCACGCGGCTTGGAAAAGGTCATCACCGTTCAGGACGAGCCTAAGGGAATCAAGCTTTCCCTAAAGGATGTCATTTTGTTTGAGTCCGGCAGCGCCGAATTGAAGGGAAATTCCCCTGCAATTTTGGGTGACTTGCTGGATTTGATTAAAGGAGTGCAAAACCCTATCAGCATTGAGGGCCACACGGATAATGTCCCGATTACCGGGGGCAGATTCAGGTCGAACTGGGAATTGTCGTCTGCCCGTGCTTTGTCCGTTCTTTACTTTTTTGAGCAAAATGGCATCTCTTCTGATAAATTGCAATTTGCCGGCTTTGGCGAGCAAAAGCCGCTGTATCCGAATGACACAGTAGAGCACCGGCAGGCCAACCGGCGGGTAGATATCATGATTCTAAAAGTCCAAGAATAATTTTTTCCCAATATAAAAAACGGGAAAACACTTGCTGAGACAAGTTGTTCATCGTCAAAATAGTAGTAATTCCATAAATCGTACGATAAAGGCAAACCCATTGAAAAATGGCGACGCAAAGCTACAGGGGCTAAGGTCATTGGTCATTCCGATCATCATGCTAGCCAGCTTCCGAATACGGACTCCTGCGATTTATGACAATAGAAGAGGAGTGGAAATGGAATGAATACATTATTAGCTAAATTCAAAAAAGAGTGGCACTTGTTTAGGGTGAATTACCATGAGCTGTTGCTTGCAGACTGTCTTGACTATGAGTTGCAGTGCAAGCTCGAACAAAAGATTACTTACCATAAAATGAGATTAAATAGTTATTGTTGAGAATTAATTCCTCCCTTGATTGGTTTTGGACATGGAAAATAAAGGTCTACGAATTTCTAACAATATCTGCGATAATAGTAATAGATTTGTGAGAGTTCATTCAAAACACCATCAAGGAAGGAAGCAGCAATGAAACAATCTATAAGTTCAAAATCCATCAGCCTGGCGCTCACTATATCCATTATTGCCATATCGTTTTCGGCTATCTTTGTGAAATGGTCCGACGCGCCGGCTTCTATTTTAAGTATGTACCGAATGTTGTTTGCCAGTTTGTTATTGGCCCCGATGGTCTGGGTGAAGCGCAAGGAGTTTAAAAAAGTGAGTCCAAAAAATGGCGCCATGCTCTTTTTCTCCGGAGTTTTTCTGGCCCTGCATTTTGTTCTTTGGTTCGGCTCCTTAAAGTTAACCACGGTTGCAAGCTCGACCATCATTCTCGCCCTGCAGCCGATTATTTCGCTGGTAGGCGGATTTTTTCTTTTTAAAGAAAGAACGACTGCTTCCGCACTGGCTACTATGGGGATTGCAATCATCGGAGCGATGATGATTGGCTGGGGAGACTTCGGCTTAAGCGCTGATGCCATCCGTGGCGATCTTCTCTCCTTTTTCAGCGTTATCGCGGTGGTCGGTTATTTATTTATCGGGCAAACCGTCGTGAAAAATGTATCCCACTGGATATACAGCTTTAGCGTGTTCCTCTGTGCGGGGATTGTGCTTGTTGTTTATAATCTATGGGCCGGAGTGCCTTTTCTCGATTATCCGCCTAAAGAATGGGGGATTTTCCTACTGCTAGCCATCGTTCCGAGCCTTAGCCATGTGATTAATAACTGGCTATTAAACTATGTGAACGCGACAACCATTTCGATGAGTATTCTCGGCGAACCAGTCGGCAGCACGATTTTAGCTGTCATTTTACTCGGGGAGCGATTATCAGGCTGGCAAATCGCCGGCGGCCTCCTCGTCTTGCTCGGCGTCTTCTTCTTCATGAGCAAAAAACAAAAAGCCGCCCCGCCAATGCAGAAAGCAGCTGAAAACGAAAACTTCCACATAAACGAAACCCCCGGGGCCTAAGCTCACGGGGTTTTTGATGCATGAGAACCGTCCGAGACAACTGAAAAATCGACTTTTTACTAACACTTTTTTAACCGGTCATGCATGTTTTGTTAAAAATCGGTAGATATCTCTATTTTCTTCAATAATGAATAGATGCTAAATTGCATATTTTTGTCTTTAAGCATGGATAATCCCCCTCTTGGTAATGGTTTCTCGACAATTCCATTACACCCAAATGGGGGATTTTTCTTTTTATTCGTAGAAATTATTTATCCTGAAAAACTTCCAATTATTTGCAAGTGTTTTTCAGTGGTCTCGAACCGTCCCTCTGCCTCAAAATGAGACACGAGAACCGTCCCCATGCATCATTGTGACTGCGGGGTTTTTAATGACGCAGTCGATGTGTACGCCGGCTTCGTTGGTGCCGCCGAATGGTTTGTTGCTGCCGAAGGCGATGTGGACGGTTCCGAATACTTTTTCGTCTTCTAGGACGTTACCGGTCAGGCGGGCTTTTTTGTTGGTGCCGATGCCAAATTCGGCGATGATTCTGCCATTGCCGTCACCTAGGATTTCCAGCAATCGATTTCCGTCTTCACCGCTGGCATCTACCAAACGGCCTTTTTCAAGAGTCAAGGTAATAGGTTCCTTCAAGACGCCGATTCCTGCAATAGATCCGTCTACAATGATACTGCCATTAGCGGAATCTTCAAGAGGGGCGATATAGCTTTCACCAGAAGGCAGGTTGCCGGATTCTCCTTTCTCACGAAACACGCCTGTGCTCGGAATCCCCCGTCTTCCTTTAATAGAGAAGGTCAATTTTGTATGGTCCTTTTCAATCGTAACAGCTTCGCCCTTATCTAAAAGTTCGCAATAATAGGCGGTTAGCTCCTCAACTTCCGCATAATCGGCCGTAATGGCTCCTTCCTGCAGCATGTCCATGGTGACGCCAGGCATGGTTGCCACCCGCGCTCCTTGTGCAGAGGCTTCTTTTCTAGCACGAGTATGTGTCAGCGAATGGTGGGTGATACAAAGAACCACCTCAGCCGCCTTCATCGCTTCCGCAACCGCCCGCGGTGGTTCTTCGCCGGACTTGGTCCGAGTTTTCATCTTCATAACCTGAGTTTCATTCCCTAATACAATCCCCGCTTGATAAAAAATATCAGCGATTTCGTGGGATTCTTGGTCCGTCACGACCAAAATATGCTCGTTTTCTTTCACGTTTAAATTATGGATAAGGATTGATGTCGCCACCCCAATTAATGCTTGCATGCCATTCCCTCCAAGCTAGACTCTCAATTTCAATTGATATCTTTTAATAACCCCCTCGATCTCATCCCTTGCTGCCATCAAAAGAGGAAGGTATTCCTGTATTTTTTCTTCGGCCATTCGAAAAATAGGACCGGATACAGTAACTGAACCGACAATCTCCTCGCCATCAAACAGCGGAACGGCAATCGCTCTGACCTCCGCCGTGTATTCTCCCTGGCTATGGCCCCAACCCTTCTCTCTGATGCTTTCTAGCTCTCTTCGAAGTTCATCGGGGTCTGTCATCGTTGTCCTCGTATATTTTACCAGCCCATTTTCGATAATGGACTCAACATATTCATCCGGTAAATAGGCCAAAATTGTTCGATAGGAAGCGCCGACATATAAAGGGGCCCTGCTCCCTGCTGAAACGGAGAACTTCACTTTATTTTCTGGTTCCACAACATCAAGCGTAACCGCCTCATGTCCATCCAAGACTGTTAGAAAAATAGACTCTCCCGTTTCATCCTTTAGACGGTTTAGAATCGGACGGATTAATTTCGTGACATTCAAGCTTTCATACATAATCATGCCCAATTCCCAGGTGGCATACCCTAAGGAGTACTTTTTAGTCACTTTATCCTTTGATACAAATCTATTTTTTTCTAAAGTTTCGAGAATCCGGTATATATTTGTATGATTCAAACCCAGTTCGTTGGCTAATTCACGTCCGCCCCAAACTGGCTTTTCCTTCGTAAACATCATAAGCACCTTTAGCGATAAATCTAAAGTTTTTAACATGAGGAAGTAAGTCCCCCTTTTCCAATACAAATGGTTGCTATAATTATAGCATAATTAATAGGTGTAAAAATAAAGAAGATTTTTTTGACAATAATAAGCAGTTACCCCCTCTAAACCACAAAGGGAGAAAAGGGTTTAGAGGAAGTAACTGCATCAAAAGCCTGGGCAGCGTGTAGTAAGGCGCTGCCTTTATCTGAATTATTTCTGATAAAGGAAATCGATAACCGCCGCGACATAGACCTTTGTACAGCGGACGATATCTTCCACTTGAACCCTTTCATTGTACCCATGAATAGTTGGCAAATAAGCAGGTCCGTATTGTAAAACCGGGATATTATAATCTCTGAAATGACGAGCATCACTGCTTGCCCACTGCATAACACCGTAAGCTTCCTCTTCGGTCACGAAGGAAATGTTATCAACAATCGCCTTACATACCGGGTCATCAGCAGATGTATAGTTTGCATGGCTGCGGAAGCCAAACGGGCGGATTTCATAACGAATGCCCAGTTCATCTAGATTCTTAGTTAAATAGGCTGTGACTTCATCACGTGTAACTCCAAAAGGCAAGCGGCAGTCTACCTGAACCTTGCAACTTTCAGGAATGACATTGGATTTCGTCCCGCCTTGAATCGTCCCAATATTAACAGTAATTCTTTCTAAAACCGGCTGGAACTTTTCTCGTTCCTTTTCAATCTCGCGCATATATTTCTTAGAGACTTCAATTAAACCTTGTACCTCTTCAGGAATGGTAATTTTCAGATCCCATAGTGTCCGGATTCTTTCAATCGCCGCAATGGCATCTGTGATGGCATTATTCCCTGCCAGCGGTGAAAGGCTTCCGTGGCCCGGTTCGCCAAATACTTCCAGTTCAAACCAATAAGAGCCTTTTTGACCAATTGTCGGATTTAAGCGGGAGGATGGCTCAGCGATTAACGCGCCGTCCCCTTTAATCAGGCCTTTTTCAAGCAGCCAAGGGACCCCAAACTCCCCGCCCGTTTCCTCATCCGGAACGATGGCAAGAGTCAGTTTTCCAGGAAGCTCAACGTCTAACCGTTTCAAAAGGGCGTAGGCAAAAATAATCCCGCCAAGTCCAGCTTTCATGTCGCTCGCTCCCCTGCCCAAAAGCCAGCCGTCCTTCACCTCGCCGGAAAAAGGATCGAAATCCCATTTGGATAGGTCGCCAGCAGGCACGACATCTGTATGCCCGCAATAAATCAAATGCTTCCCTTCTTCCCCGCCGATGCTGGAAATCAAATTAAACATTTTGTCGCTCGATTCATGCCATGCTGTTTCCAGTCCATATTGGCTAAGGTAGTTAGCAATAAACTCAGAGATTTCGGTGGAATCTCCCGGCGGATTTTCGCTCGGAATTTTGATCAGCGAGCTGCAAAGCTCAATCAATTCCTCCTTTCGTGCTTCTACTTCATCGATTAATCTTTGTTTTAATGCAGTAACGTCTGTCATCCTGCAGTCACCTGATTTCCTTTTGTTTGTAGATGAGTCATTTTTCCGTAAAGCTGCTCTAAGCGGTCAAATTCTTCAGCATCATAGAAAGAACATTTATTTTCGCCATAAAGTTTGGCTACTTCTATCACATAACGGACAACCTGCTCGACATCGGTCGGATGGGTAGCGCCTGTTCCGCAGCCAGCTACGGCTGTTTCCGTCGTAATCGCCACACCTACAACCGGGCTCTTAGTCGCCACTGCCGGCTGGAGAATACTGTTGACATGGTAAACGCCATTTCCGTAAGGAGTGATATCCTGTGTAGTGATTGGCAGCGTTACAGGCAAAATGCCCGCTGATTGGGTGTAAATATGCAATAAGTCCGTGCTGATTTTTAAAACATAGCCTTCCTTGACAGTTGGCGTGATGGCAAAGCCTTTATGGTTGGTTATCATATTTCCTTTTGTGGTATCGATTGATAAAATAGCATCCATTTCTTCTGTTACTTCATGTTGGTTCATCGTCAAGATATCAACCGGTGAATTCATGAACGGCACGGGATCATGCGGCAAGGTTGGTGCAGTTGGACAAATATGGGTGGTGAGGATCACATCCCCTTTTAGGCGGTCGCCCTTCCCTGACATATCCAATAATTTAGCTGCTGCAGCCACACAGGATAAAGCTCCGTCTCCGTCGGATACGAATCCTTTTACCTCTGGGCGGGCCCCGACTCCGCCTAATCGGCCGATAATGCCAAGCGTAGGAGCATTTCCGCCTTTCGACTTGCCCTCTTCACCTGGAATGACAATTTTGATAAAGTCAGTGGAACCTTGATTGCCTTCAACCGTTTTAACGGTAACTTCCCCAACATTAGAGATGGCTTCCAGGTAATTCTTCACATCATGTCCAGTTACATGAATACTATCCAAAACCTCTATTAACTCCATTACATGTTTTAATGACATCAAAAAAACCTCCAGATTTAATATATTTTAAAGGCGGTCCGCACGAATAAAACAAACCACCCTTTTATATTTGACATTTTTCGAGCGGTGACAGGCACCCGTCCAGACTTCGTTACAGGCTTTCCTAATAAAGATGGCACGCCACCCGCTGCTCGTCTCCATTCTGTTTCAACTCTGGAACAACTGACTTGCAGCTTTCTACCGCGTACGGGCATCTTAGGTGGAAATGGCAGCCGGACGGTGGATTGACGGGACTTGGCACATCCCCTTTTAATAGAATCCGCTCTTTTTTGTCATACGGACTTTCCTTTGGAACCGCCGAAAGCAGGGCCCTCGTATAAGGGTGAAGCGGGTTTTGATAGATTTCTTCGTAAGTACCAATCTCCACGATTTTCCCTAAATACATCACGGCAATCCGGTCACACATATAGCGGACCACATTTAAATCGTGCGAGATAAAGATATAAGTAAGTTGGAATTTCTTCTGCAGGTCTTTTAATAGATTAATAACCTGGGCCTGCACTGATACGTCCAAGGCCGATACCGGTTCGTCGCAAATGATCACATCCGGGTTTAACGCCAAGGCACGGGCGATATTGATCCGCTGCCGCTGGCCGCCCGAGAATTCGTGCGGATAGCGGTCGGCATGATAGCTGCTAAGGCCGACAACCTCCAGCAATTCACGAACACGTTCTAACCGGGACACTTTATCGCCTACTTTGTGGATTTCCAATGGTTCGACAATGAGCTGCTTTATCGTTTTTCTTGGATCCAGGGAGGCATACGGATTTTGGAACACCATTTGAATGGATTTCCGCGAGTCGCGGATTTCCTTCGGCCCCATTGCAGCCAGATCCTGCCCTTTAAATAAAACCTTTCCCTCAGTGGGGCGGATTAATTGGTTGACGAGCCTGGCCATTGTCGACTTACCGCAGCCGGATTCACCAACAATCCCCAGCGTCTCACCGCGAAATACATCAAAGCTGACGCCATCGACGGCCTTGACACTCTGCGTTGATTTTTTAAAAGGAAGCGGATCCTGGATAGGGAAATGCTTTCTTAAGTTTTCCACCTTAATAATGGCTTCAGCCATGATGCGCCCTCTCCTTTCTTTCCAGACGCTGATTCTTAGATTGGAAATGGCAGGAGGCAAAATGTCCTTCTTCTACCTCAATAAGCTCCGGCTTTTTGGAAAAACAAATATCTTGTACATATGGACAGCGGTCCGCAAAGTGGCACCCTCGAATTTCCTGACGCAAATCCGGCGGCGTGCCCGGTATCGCAGATAGCTTTTCCTCATTTCCGATGTCACTTGTAATCTGGGAGTCTAATAATCCCCACGTATACGGATGCAGCGGATTATCAAATATCGCCTTCACACTGCCGGATTCGACCGTATTCCCTGCATACATAACAATTACCTTGTCACACATTTCCCAGACGACCCCTAAATCATGTGTAATCATAATAATCGAAGTGTTAACGGTATCCTGCAGATGCCTCATTAAATCCAGGATTTGCGCCTGAACAGTCACATCCAGGGCAGTCGTCGGTTCATCGGCAATCAATAGCTTCGGGTTACATGCCAAGGCAATGGCAATCATCACCCGCTGCCGCATCCCCCCGGAAAATTCATGGGGATACATATCAATCCGCTTTTCCGCCTCCGGAATGCCTACGAGCTTCAACATATCAATGGCTGCTTTTTTCGCTTCTTTTTTGGAAACCTTCTGGTGCGTACGAATGGATTCCATGATTTGATTTCCAACCGTAAATACTGGGTTCAAGCTGGTCATCGGATCCTGGAAAATCATCGAAATCTCATTGCCCCTTATTGAGCGCATTTCTTTATCCGATAAGGCTAAAAGGTCTTTCCCATCAAACGAAATCTTCCCGCCGGCAATTTTTCCCGGCGGATTTGGAATAAGGCGAAGCAGCGCGGTCGCAGTCACACTTTTTCCAGAACCTGACTCGCCGACAATCCCCAGCGTTTCTTTCTTATTTAATGTAAAACTGACACCATTAACAGCCTTTACGACTGAAGATGAAGAACGGAAATGCACTTCCAAATCTTCTACCTTTAATAAAAAATCTGACATGCCAATCCCCCCATCTTCTAAACTTTCATTTTTGGATCGAGGGCATCCCTCAAACCATCACCGAATAAGTTAATCCCAAGAACCGTCAGCAAAATCGCCAGCCCTGAGAATGTTGCCATATGCGGACTCATGACCAAGAAGTCCTTGCCGTCTTTCAGAATGCTTCCCCAAGAAGCTGTTGGCGGCTGTACACCCAAACCTAGGAAGCTTAATGCCGCTTCCGAAATAATCGCACCGGCGACACTCATCGTTCCATACACAATCAATGGCGCCATACAGTTCGGCAGGATATGTTGAAAAATAATTCTTCCATTTGTTGCCCCTAATGATCGGGTTACTTCAATAAATTCTTCTTCCTTAACACTCAATACCTGTCCGCGGACAATCCGGGCAAATCCTGGAATATTGGCGACACCAATCGCAATAATAACGTTTACCAGCCCTTGTCCTAAAACAGTCATCAACGTAATCGCTAATAAGATGAACGGGAAGGCGAACAGGCCGTCCATCGTCCTCATGATAATTGCATCAAGGCGCCCGCCGAAATAGCCGGAAACAAGCCCCAGCAATGTTCCAAAAAACGCTCCGAAAACAACCGCTGCAACACCGACAATCAAGGAAATCCGCGCCCCATACACAAGACGGCTGAACAAGTCTCTTCCATAGTTGTCTGTTCCTAAAATATGACCGGCAGTACCTGGCACGGCCAAGGAATTGGCGACATCCATATCATTAGGCGAATGTGTCGCAATCAGCGGCGCAAATATGGCAATAACCGCCATAATAACCGTAATCGATAAACCAACCGCTGCGAGCCGGTTGCGAATCAGCTTTTTAAATAAGCCTGCTTCTTTTTTAACCTTCTTTTTTTGCGGTTCAGCCTGTGAAATTGAACTTTGAACGGAAGCCATTATTTTGCCCCTCCCTTACCCGAAGATAAATTCACGCGTGGGTTGACTACTTTATACATCACATCAACCAAGAGATTGACCAGCACGAAAATCACTGCAATAAACAGGACCGTTCCCTGAACAACGACAAAATCCCGTTTATCAATGGCATCGACTATCAACCGTCCCATACCCGGCCAGCTGAAGATGGTTTTCGTTAAAACAGCTCCGCCAAGCATCATCGAAATCTGCATACCAAGAACAGTTAAGAGCGGTGTTAGGGCATTTTTAAAAGCATGCTTACAAATAACCCAGAATTCACTTAACCCTTTCGAACGTGCCGTTTTGATATAATCCTGCGAAATGACTTCCAGCATACTGGACCTTGTAATCCGGGCGAAGGTCGCCATTGGAATAGTAGCAAGCGTAATACTTGGAAGCACAAGGTGTTTCAAATAAGGGATTAACCCTTCTTCCATCGAGCCCATCCCCGTTGCAGGGAACCAGCCAAGATTGACACTAAAGTAAAGAACCAGCATAACCCCAAGCCAGAAGATCGGCATCGAGACACCTACTAAAGAAACGAGCATAACAGAATAGTCTAATAGAGAGTTTTGTTTAGATGCTGAAATAATTCCCGCCGGAACACCAATGGCAAAGGCGATTATCAAAGCACTTACGGCTAAAATTAATGTATTTGGGAAACGTTCTAGAATTAATTGAACAATTGGTTGATTATAGGTAAGCGAAACACCAAAATTCCCCTGAAGTAAATCCCCTATATAATGAAGGAATTGTAAATATAATGGATCATTTAATCCCAACTTATCCCTTAATGCTTGGATATCTTCTACACTCGCCTGAGGCCCAAGCATAACGGCAGCGGGATCCCCAGGAATGAGCCTGGTAATAATAAAGACAATGACCGCAACGACGGCAATAGTAGGCAGAAGATCAAACAGCCTTCTTATAATGTACTTTCCCATAAGCTACCTCCCTTTTTGTATCACAATTCGGAACACTGATTCAGTATGTGAATTACGAATAAGTTTATCACCGTGAAAAAAAGTTGTAAATAAGGAATAATCAAAAAGTAAAATATTTTACAAAAATTTTAAAAACTTATTTACTCTTTGTTTTTTATATGATAAATTTTATTCAAGTTTCAATATTAGAATTAATGGTTCACAATGTGAATCAAAAGGAGGAGAAAATATGAAAGGTAAACGTTTAAGCCGTTGGTGGTTATTGGTTGTTGCCTCCCTTGTATTGGCATTAACCGCTTGTTCTTCGGGTTCGAATTCGAATTCCTCTTCATCATCTTCTAAGGAAGGAAAAACAGAATCCGCTTCCGCCGGCAAGCCGCAAGACGGCGGGACATTAAAGGTAGGTCTTTCGGCAAACCCAAAAACAATGGATCCTATTAAATATACCGGGGTCTATGAATCTCAAGTTATGCGTTCAGTTGCCGATACACTGATCGTTTATAACAAAGATCTGTCTGACTTTCTTCCGGCTCTTGCCACAGAATGGAAAGTATCTGATGACATGAAGGTTTACACCTTCAAATTACGTGATGATGTTTACTTCCAGCCAGGGAAATTTCAAGATGGCCGGAAAATGACAGCTGAGGACGTAAAATACAGTCTTGAGCGTTCCGCAAAACAATCTGCAATGAACCGTTTACGCGGTGTTGATAAAGTGGAAGTAACGGGCGAAAATGAAGTAGCTATTTACCTTACTGAACCGAATGCAGCATTAATGCCAATGTTAACAGACGCCGGTAACGTCATTGTTCCGAAAGAAGAGGTTGAAGGCTGGGGTGACCAATTCGGCAGTCATCTAGTCGGAACTGGTCCGTTCAAAATCGAAAGCTGGGAACAGGATTCTCAGGTTAAAGTAGTCCGCCATGATAAATATTGGGGAGAAAAGCCTCATCTAGACAGCGTTGTTTTCAAAATCATTCCTGATCCAAACATGATGGTCAACTCTTTGCGTTCCGGTGATATCGATGTTGGTATGGACGTAAAAGGCCAAAACCGTGAGCTTGTGAAGCAAGATTCTAAGCTTGAACTATTATCAAAACCTGCTCTTTCTTTAACCTATCTTGATCTTAATAACAAAAAAGGTCCAACTGCTGATAAAAAAGTACGTGAAGCGATTTATAAAGCAACAAATGTTGAAGAGATTGTCAAAGGTGTTAACAAGTGGGGCGGTGCAGAGAAATCCTTTATGGCACTTCCTAAAGGATCTTGGGGCTACAGCAAAGACTTAGAAAAACTAACACCGACGTATGATCCAAAAGAAGCGAAAAAACTTCTTGCGGAAGCAGGATATCCAGACGGCTTCAAAACGGAGCTATATCTTGCGGAATCCCGCGTTCCATACGGTACGATTTTCCAAAACCAAATGAAGAAAAACCTAAATATTGATGTTGAACTGAAAGTTGTTGAATGGGGAACATACAGTGATACAGTAGCAAAAGGAAATGCACCAATGTCAATCGGCGGCTGGACTTGGTATCCAGACCCTTACTTCTTCCTATTCCAATTGTTCCATACAAAACAAATCGGTGCACTTGGAAACGGTAAAGGCTACGAAAATCCTGAAGTGGACAAGCTTCTCGATAGAGCTGTCACAGAAACCGTTGATCAGAAAGAAAGAGCAAAACTGTACCAGCAAGCACTTGAGATTATCTTAAAAGACGTGCCACGAATTGAGCTTGATACAGTGGATGCCTCTGCAGGTATCACTAAATCTGTCCAAGGTTTCGACGTATCTCCAGACTACTCCTTGCAAATTGTGAATCCAAACGGAACTAACGTTTGGCTTAAAAAATAATTTGCTTACCTGAAGATTTCTTAGCACATGTAGAAAAGTAGAGATGCCTATCTCTACTTTTCTTCTATTATATATGAAAGAAGGTAGTGATATTGGCAGCAACCGCGATCATAAACGCTCAAGTATACCAGGATAGCACCGGTGATTTTTCTCGGCAAACGATTTTGCTTGAAGATGGATACATATCAGATATCCTCTCCCCTTCTGCGGATTTGGATTTACCTGAATCCTCGATTATTGATGCGGACGGGCTTTATTTGACCCCGGGGCTTATTGATACATGCTCGCAAATTGGGTTAAAGGAAGTCGGCATCCGCTGGGAAGGTCATGACGGCTACGAGCCCGATTCCGAAGACGGCTTCGAATTCCAAGTAATTGACGGCATTTACCCCTTTGACAAGGCTTTTCAAGATGCGGTGGCCTTTGGGGTGACCACGGCACACATCGTGTCTTCGCCGGAATCAGTTGTCGGGGCGAGAACCGCAGTCATTCATACAACCGGAAAAACAGTGGATGAGATGGCCGTGGTCCCGAGTTTCGGGTTTAGTTTTTCCATGGGGGATGTTCCGAAAAATGCTTATTGGGAGAAAACAAAGACTCCGCTTACGCGCATGGGTATTGCGCTAAGAATCAGGACTGCCTTAAAGAAACTGCAAAGCACAGGATCTTTGGGGGATGCGCCGATTTTCATCCGTTCTCACCGGGCCGATGACATTGCCACTGCCTTCCGCATCGCTGGCGAATTCAAGCTTCCATTTGTTCTCGTTCATGGAACTGAATATCCATTAGCGTGGAATCTTCCAACAGGCGAAGTGTCTTTTTCTGTGGCTGCGGGTCCAGTTTTTCAAGCGATGGAACGAGGCGAGCTAAAACATTTAAATCCGTCCCTTTACTATGCACTGTATAGCGGGCAAATTTCATTTACTTTTGCCACTGACCATCCAGTAAGCTCGGTGACCCATCTGCAAAAGGAAGGCGCGTTGGCTCTGAAAGCCGGTGTCCCGGAAAAGGTGATTTTGAACGGATTAACCCGCGATGCGGCAAGGCTTTTAAAAATCGATCACTTGACCGGAAGAGTAGATAAAGGACTGTTTGCGGATCTAGTTTTGTGGAATAAGAGCCCGCTTGATTTAACGGCTCGGGCTGTAAGGACGTTTATTAAAGGAAAAGAAGTATATAGATGGGAGTGAGTCAACTGATGCTGACAGTATTTCGCGGAGCAACGATATATACGATGGATGAAAGGAACACTGTATTGCACAAAGCGGACCTATGGGTACAGGACGGAAAGGTCGTGAGGGCAGGAGTTGATACGGATATTCCTGCTGATGCGGAGCTGATCTTTGTCGACGGGCTGGTCATCACTCCTGGGCTGATTGATATCCATACCCACGTGGGGATTTGGGGAGAAATCAATGAACGAATTAATGATGCCTGCGAGTATTCCAGCCCCTTTACCCCGCTGATGTCTGCAATTGACGGTATCGATATCCGCCATTTTTCATTCGAGCTGGCGCGAAAAGGCGGCGTGACAACCATACAAACGGGTACCGGCAGCGCCAACCCCATCGGCGGCGTTTGGACTATTTTAAAAACGGGTGGAAACTCCCTTAATGAAATGATTGTTGTTGAAAAAAGCGGCTTAAAGGGAGCATTAGGCGAAAATCCGAAAAATGTGTTTGGACAGTCGTATAAAAAATCGCCGGTAACAAGAATGGCGGTGGCTCAGATGATTCGCCAAGGTTTTCAGCAGGCTCTAGCATTGTCTGATGCCGGGCGGCTGGCTGCTTTAGAGGGTCAAACGGAACTAGCCCCATTTATCGAGGTGTTGGAAGGAAAAATGCCGATGCATCTGCACTGCCACCGGGCTGATGATATTGCTACAGCAATTCGGATTGCGAAGGAGTTTGCGATTAAGCTTTCTCTGGAGCACTGCACTGAAGGCCACCTGATACTAGAGGCGATCAAAGAAAGCGGCGCAAGCGTGACCTTGGGTCCGTTTATGCTCCCAGCAACAAAATACGAAACCCGAAACGGCACACCGGAAGCACCAAAGCTGTACCATGAAGCCGGAATTCCATTCGCTATCATGACCGACCACCCGTTCATCCCGATTCACTATTTAGTGCTGTGTGCAGCTGAGGCTGTCAGGTACGGACTGGATGAAGTGACAGCACTAAGAAGCATTACGAGCACGGCAGCCAAACTGACGGGCATCGACGACCGAGTCGGTTCATTAGAACCCGGCAAAGACGCCGACTTCGTCATCTGGACCCACCACCCATTCAACAGCCGCGCCAACGTGCTTGGCACTTATATTAATGGGGTGAAGTATGGGTGAGTTGTAGGCTGAGGTGAGGCATGGGGACGGTTCTCGTGCATCAAAATAGAAAGGAGTGAATTAGGATGGGCCAATCTATAGGCGTGATTACAATTGGCCAAACGCCAAGAGTCGATATGATTCCCGCCATCAGAAGCTTTTTGCCGAAGGATATTGCTATAATTGAAAAAGGTGTGCTTGACGGCAGGTCGGAGGAGGAAATTCTCGCCCTTGCTCCTGAACATGGGCAGACAAAGCTAATCTCCCGGTTACGGGACGGCGGCAGTGCCGTGATGGCGAAGGAAAAAATCCTCCCTGTTGTTCAGGAACTCATTGATGATTTGAACGCGGCGAACGTATCCTTAATCATTATTGCCTGTACAGGGAAATTTCCGCTTTTTAAAAGTAAGGTAACAATCGTTTATCCGGATCATCTGCTCAACCATGTGGCAAAAGGACTATTACATGATGGATTAATTGGAGTCGTCGTTCCCCTTCCGGAACAAGCCGACCAAATCATATATAAATGGAAGGATGCCGACTTCTTAGCCATCCCAGCAGCGAGTTCACCTTATTCCTATCAGGAGGAGACATTAATCGAGGCAGTAAAGCAGCTTGACCAATTCCCGATCAAAGCCATCATCCTCGATTGTATGGGGTATACAGAAGAAATGAAAAAACTTGTTCAAGAACATACATCAAAACCTGTGATACTGTCTCGGAATATTATTTATGGGGTTACGGGGGAGATTTTGTAATTTGTGGGTGAGGCATGGGGACGGTTCTCGTGCATCAAATTGGGCGAAGCAAAGAGAAATGATGCATGAATCGAGTAGCGGGGTCTCGCGACCCCAAGCCCTCACAGAACCGGACTTGCCCTATTAAGGCATCCGGCTCTTCACTTCATCATTCACTTTATGTAGCTTTTACCCACCCTAAGTTCAAATATGTTTACATATATTTGCGGTCTTGGTAATGGATACTTTCGGAGAAATAGGTTAAATGCTTTCGGCCTACTATCTTGCTGTCTACGCTTAACAACACAGGTTACCCTGTGTTGTCCAAGACTCGCTATAAGTGATTTGCTAAATCTTACTTAGTGGGAGCCCCACCCTCTATATGATATGCCCTTCGTGGCGCACGAACCGTCCCCACGTCTCAGGAAAAATACATCCGAACCCCAATAAATATCAATAATACGGACAGCATTTGGATGATGACTTTGCCGGGGATTTTTTGCGAAAGCAGCACCCCGATTTGTGAGCCGACGATCACACCGATGCCGCCAAAGATGACAGCCGGCCAATCGACATGGCCATAGAAGAGCTGTGCAATCACACCGATTGTTGAATAAAGGCAAAGTGAAAAAATGGACGTGGCAGCCGCATTGTGTGTCGGTACTTTAAATACATAGATTAAGATGGGAACAAGAAGCCAGCCGCCGCCAATCCCGAGGTAACTGGATAAAATACCGATCACTACCCCAAGCGGAATCAGCCATTTTTCGAACGAACGGCTATCTTCTTTATCTACCGTATGAAGGGTATCCCCATTACCGCTAGAATCACTTGCCGCTATGTATGCATACCCTTCAGAAGGGTGGTGTCTTTTTAATTTATCCGGGAGATTTTTGGTAAATAAAAAGATTCCCAAACCAACCAACAAGGTAGCAAATATCACATAAAAATAACTAGATGAATAGAGTTGGAGCAGCCAAACCCCAAGAAAGGATCCAGGCAGGGCACCAATAGCGAGCGTAAGCCCCGTTCGATATTGAATCTTCTCCTGCTTTGCGTAACCAACCACACCAGACAAAGAATTAATTAACACGATAATAAGTCCTGATCCTGCAGCAATCGCAGGCTCCATTTTAAAAAGAAGCAGCAGTGCCGGCACGAAAATAAAACCGCCGCCAGCACCGACAATCGTTCCATAACCTCCAGCCAGGATCCCAATCAGTAAAAGCAAGAAG
This sequence comes from Neobacillus sp. PVCKKU3, assembly GCF_058323225.1. Lineage (NCBI taxonomy): Bacteria > Bacillati > Bacillota > Bacilli > Caryophanales > Bacillaceae > Neobacillus > Neobacillus sp. PVCKKU3. Next base: position 58,370 of record NZ_JBLVQN010000015.1, on the reverse strand, counting down.
CCAGTTGTTAGATCCATTTTCATTCCCCCATTAAGGAAAGTTAAACCATTTGAATATACTTTTCACAGCATTTTTTGAACTTCTTCCCGCTCCCGCATAAGCATAAATCATTTCTTTCAGGCTTTGGACGGCCAGCTTTAAGATGATTTTGTAACCATTGAAGTTTTATACTTTCAGCCAATCTTTCCATTCGTTCATGTCCATGCTTATAAACCTGCATATAGCTTTCACAGAAATAATCTGGATTCACCGTCTCATCTGCTTGGTTCCAGGCTCGATTTCTTGGACAGCCGCCGTGGCATAGCTTTAAGAACTCACAGCTTGTGCACTTATCGGGCAAAGTAGGCTTCAATCCAAGAAAATCATCATATTTTGGACTATTTAGGATATCTTCTAGCGAATCCCGGCCAACATTCCCAAGCTTATAATCATCATTAATATAAAAATCGCACGGATAAGCGTCGCCATTTTGTTCTAGAATCAACGTTTTCGGGCAGGTCTGACGGTGGATACATAATTCCGCCTCCTGATGCAGGTAGGCACTCAGAATGTTATCGAAGAAACGGACAGACCTCTTCGGGTTGCCGTCGTTATACCAGATGTCAAACGCCTCGCATAAAAACTGGCCATATTGTTTGGGAGTAATCAGATATTGCCCCGGTTTATTCGGCTCCTGCGCGCGAAAATCCATGCATGGGATAAACTGCACATGGGAAAAGCCCTCTTGCTGATAGAACTCCATCAGCTCTTTTGCCCGCCCCACATTGTCTTGATGAATGACTGTTAGGATATTAAAATCGACATGATGTTTTCTCAAGTAATCAATTCCACGCATCACCCGGTCAAAGCTTCCCTTCCCATGCCCGGTTACCCTTCTTGCATCATTGATTTCTTTTGGGCCATCAAGGCTGACACCGATGAGGAAATTGTATTGTTTAAAAAAACGTGCCCAATCCTCGGTAATCAGCGTAGCATTCGTTTGTAGCGAGTTGCTGATGATGGTATTTTTTGGGGCGTACTTTGCCTGCAAATAAACAACTTGTTTAAAAAAATCTAATCCGGCTAAGAGCGGCTCTCCTCCTTGCCAGGCAAAGGATGCCACCCCGTTAGTAAGTGCCATATATTCCTTGATAAATTTTTCAAGGATAGCAGAATCGATTTTGTCAATTTTCCCCGGCTGACCGCCGCAGCCGCTATAATAGCAATAATCACAAGCAAGATTGCACGCTTCCGAAACGGTTTTCCACATGACACCGATATGCGAATGTTTTTGGGAAGTTAAACAGGCCTGTGCCATTTTGTCAGTCTCCTTCGTGTTGAAAATGTGGTCTTAGTCCCTAGGCGTGTGAAATTCTTGGCATCGGCATCTGCTCTTTATGCAGCTCTGCCCAGGCATATTTTAATAGAAGCTCTTTTTTCAATTCTTGATAGTCAGTATGGTCCCATAAATTGTTTAATTCCTTTGGGTCCTCCTGCAGGTCAAACATTTCTCCATAGGTTTGCCGATAGTAGATCGTTATTTTGTATCGTTCATTCACGTATGTTTTTTGATGGATAGTAGTCGGTTCGTGGCGGAACTCACACAGAATGTGATCTCTTGCGTTTTCCTGGCAGCCCATCCAGACATCCTTTTGGTTTTCGCCTGACATAATTGGCGGGACAGGGATGCCGGCTAGGCTTAAAAAGGTTGGCGCTAAATCCACCAGCGATTGCAGGGCATGAGATTCTTTTTGTGCTGGTACTTGCCCCGGATAGCGGACAATAAACGGTAGTTTGATTAAATCCTCGTAGTGGAAACCGCCTTTGTACTGCAAGCCATGCTGGCCGAAGAAATGGCCGTGATCCGTTGTAAAAACAACAATCGTTTCATCGGCGATTCCGATTTCATCTAGTTTGTCTAGAATCTTACCAATATACTTATCCATAAAACTAATCATACCATAGTAGTTGGCCACTAATTTTTTCCGGTCGTCTTCCGGCAGCAGATGAGAGTGATACCCGTGAATGCCAAAGCCTGTTTCCGCTAGGTAGGAAAAATCGGGGTTCTCCTCCTGCGTCATTTGAAAATGCGGCGGGTTCTTCTCATGTTCTCCCGGGCATAGTTCCGGAATCGTCAACTGATTAGGGTCATACATCGAAGCCCACGGTTCAGGAACCAAATAAGGCGGATGCGGATCGGGAAAACTCGCCCATAGGAAGAAATTTTCGTCCTGCTCTTGGTAGGTTTCGAGAAGCTCATTTGTTTTTTCCGCAATAAAACTATTATAGTGATATTCTTCCGGAATTCCCCACTTATATGTGATCGAGGGGTCCATCGTTCCAGTTGGCGGCATATAATACTGCTTCCAGTCATGATAGCCCTTCTCCTCCAGCCATGCCACATAATGCTGCCCAACTAAATATTCGTTTGTGTGGTTGCGGAGGAGTTCGATTTTTTCAAAGCCATAGAATGGCTGATTGTAAGATTTCCAGAATTCAATATCCTGAAGAAGCGGCAGCGATTCCAAGGATGGATATTCATCCGTTGTGCGTGTCGGCTGGAAATGGGCTTTTCCAACGAGTGCGCTCCGATAGCCATTTTCAACAAAAACGTCACCGACGGTCAGGTGATCCTCGCTTAGTTTTGTCCCCAACGTCCAGGCACCGTGCTGGCTTGGATAGGTGCCGGTAATAATGGAGGACCTTGCCGGAGTACAGGTAGGATTCGGACAATAGGCGCGTTGAAATGTCGTCCCTTCCTTTGCCAGACGGTCGAGGTTGGGAGTTGAAATCTCCGGGTTAAAGGCACCGATGGTATCGTAGTGCTGTTGGTCGCTGGTGATTAGTAAGATATTTGGCTTTTTCATGACGTGTGCTCCTCAATTGTTTTGAAAAACTACTATTCTATTAAGTGACAATAAGGCCTACGGACAGTTTGAACTTTTTTTAGGGGCGTTTTGTCCGTAGGACCACCATCTTCGGACAACTCCAGCTTTTTTCGTGGCCAGTTTGTCCGAACAACCACGAACTTCGGACAGTTCCTTCGCTTTTCGCGGCCGTGTTGGCCGAAGAACCAATATTACTCTTTAATCTTCAACTTAATTTCAAAGCTCTTCCCATTAGAATTCTTGGAGTCAATATGAATCAAAGCTTTTTTACTAGATACAGATGTTTTCACACCCTTGCTGGCCTCTACAACTACCGGCCTCGATAGGTCAACTTCCAACTTCATTTTTTCCAAGCTGAGCGTCGGGTCGGAGACCGCTACGGTTACCGTATCGCCATCCTTCTTTACAAGAATCGATGCTGGATTATAGGATGTTACATTACTAACTGTTCTCTTTTTATCACCAAAAAAGTTAAATCCTTTTAGCCCAAGCTTCGTCTGCTCAACAGCATGAACATCCTCGGTGTTAGCTAAAATTTCCACACCTGGATTATTTGCATACTGTTCCGTTTCGTTTTCACCAAAGTTCGGCAAAATTACATAAGCATATTTAGCATTTTGGGGATTTTCTCCATGATCCATTCCTAAGGTAAAGAAGTTTTTAGTAATCTTGGTGTCTAGATTGCTGGTACGGATTTTTCTTAGGCTTTCCGTTACCGTGTTTGTGGAAACCCGGATATTGGAAAGCTCAGGGAAGTAATAACCTACCTTTGTTCCTTCTCCATTCGTATTGAAATGAATCCATTTTAAGTCGTATTGACCATTAGCTGGATTCTCTAGTTTTTGATTTTCATAGGTTTCTCCAGCCACGGAACTCGTTTCATTTTTATCGAACATACGGTTATCAATAGTAGAAATAACCTCTCTTCCCAGCTGATCCTGAATACCAGAACCTAACAGGACGATTTCGTCATCAAACATAAAGGCTGATTTATTGGCATTGGCATTTTTATATGCGACAAAGTCTTCAGGGAGCAGCCCTGCCTGTTTATCCCGATAGCCAATCTCATCGCCAAGCTGGATACCGGAAACTCCATATTTCCCAAGCTTGACTCCACCAGAGTAATGATTTGTTCCTACTGGAAAATAAACATAATCATTTTGCGACACAGAGGATGCATAGAAATTTAGCGGATGATTTGTATTTTCATAGAAAAGCTTTCCATCATACAGCTCAGGAATGGTTTTTCTCTCCTCTACAGGGACAGTGGTCCCTGGGAGTTTATAAGGATCGATGGCTGCCAAATAATCGGCCCCAAATGACTTCGTCTGATCTCTTCCTGATAAATATAAGTAATACGCGCCATCACCTTGGAACCATGGCTTTAAGTTCTCGCCGCTCATATATTCATACTTGCTGATTCGGTCGGAGCTTCTTGAAAAAGCAAACGCATAGGAATCCCGCAAATGGACCGTTTTATCCATTAAATTAAACGCATAATGATTTTCTTCGGCAATCGCGTCTTTAGCCTCAATTTGGCTATCTGCCATGATGTTGTTAAAGGTAATAATGGCATTATAGGAGGTGAAAGAGTTTGGATTAATCCCTCCTTTGGACGTTTGCGCAATATATTTGATGTAGGATTTTAAACGCTTACTATCTTCCTTATTTAATTTGTTCGATAAATCTAGCATTGCCTCCACGATGCTTGTTACATCCTGATACCCTGTCCCCGTTCTTGATACTGCTCGACCTTTGACGATTTCCATCATATACCCTTCAAAAATAACGGGGGAGAACCCTTGATATAACCAATTCTGAACGGTTGGAACCAATATTTCTTCCGGATTGTAAGAACTGCCGTTTAAAATATTCATGGTTTGCATAATCCGATTTAAGAGAACTTTTCCATAAGAACCGGTATAAGCAACTCGGTGGTGCTGGATAAATGAGCCGTCCTCATAAAATCCATCCGTATTTCCATTCACAATATGATTAGGGTCGATTGTTTGAAAGACGGTCAGGATATTGGCTACTGCCTTTGAAACCCGCTGTCCATCCCCTGTAAGTGCCCCTTGGATGATTCGGTTGGTGGCGATATCGGCAAGGTTGGCGCCTGTGTGTTGACGGGCGGTTAAATCAATATCCCCGTCTTTTCCATTTCTTAAATAAAGGTCCATGGACTTAACATAGTTATCGATTAATTCCGGTTTAGATGCTTTAATCTCATCCTCTAACAAAAGCAGGATTTTCGTAACATTGATCGGGGCGCCTATTTCCCATTCATACCAGTTCCCGTAGTAACCCTTTTCCTGGTCGGCAAAGTGATTGGCATACAGCCAATCCAACCCATCAATGACCTTATTGATCAGTTCCTTATTTTCGTAAAAATTATTCCCAGCTTGGCTAGGGTCTTTATAGGTCTTGGCAGCCAGCGCCATTTGGTATAAATATAAAAAGGAGTTGCTTAAATTTTTGGGATCTTCTCCAAGAACGACGCCTTTGAACAGACCTTGTGCCCTTCCCTCTATTGGAAGGAAATCCCCGAGTCTAGTATTGGCTGTATTGTGGACAGAATTGATTTTACTGACTAGCGATGGGTTCGTATTCAAACTTTCATTGCCAACCAGATACTCTTTAAAGTTTACCTTTAATTGATTAAGGTCGTTTACAGTCTCTGCTGGGTTTGTCTCGGTGACAGCAGATGCCGACGGTTCAGAAGCCTGAACGGAGTTGTTGGAATCTATCGCCGGAACTGTTAAAAAGGTCGTTAATGTCACGGATGTCGCTAAAATTTTCTTTAGATTTTTCCCCATAAATACACCATCCTATAAAGAAATTTTTTGAGACACAGATCTTCTAACCAAAGTGGACAAATAGAGTTTTACCTTGCCAGCCAGCCCCCATCTACCGCTAGAACATGCCCATTCATATAATCAGAGGCTTTGCTGGCCAAAAAGACAACCGTGCCCATCAGGTCGGACGGGTCGGCCCAGCGTGCTGCCGGAATACGCGACAGAATCTCAGCGTTTCGCTTTTCATCGGCACGAATTGGGGCAGTATTGTCTGTCGCAATATAGCCTGGTGCAATCGCATTGATTTGAATATTATGTTCGGCCAATTCATTCGCAAAGGCCTTTGTCAATCCAGCAACCGCGTGTTTGCTGGCTGTATACGGAGGGACAAACTTGCCGCCCTGGAACGAAAGCATCGAGGCGATATTGATGATTTTTCCGCTCTTTTGCTCCACCATCACTTTCGCTGCCTCCTGGCTTAACAGGTACAACGAATTCAAATTGACCTCCATGACGGTATCCCAATCTTCCTCCTTGTACTCGACTAACGGTGAACGAAGGATGGTGCCGGCATTGTTGACCAAAATATCTACTTTCCCATATACCTTCAGACACTCAGGCACGACTTGCTTGACCGCTGCCCGGTCACTTAAATCTGCTTGAAAAAACTCAGCCCTGCGGCCCGTTTCTTCAATTAAGGCCCGAGTTTCTTCACAATCTCCGCTTCTCGCGACAACAAATAGATCGGCACCGGCCTTGGCAAGCGCCACAGCATATGCCTGCCCCAACCCTTTATTGGCCCCTGTAACAATCGCTACTTTCCCAGCAAGACTAAAGTAATCCAGTGAAAATGATGTAAGAGTCATTCTATTTACCTCCAAAATGATATTTTTCTAGAATTTAACGTCTAAGCCCCGCAAAGCTAGTGCGCTTGTCGGGGCTCATGATGCATCTCTCTGTGTTTGAATTAGCGCAAATCTTCCATTTTTACATGGTCCATATCACTATAAGTGATGTTTTCACCGCACATGCCCCAAATAAAGGTATAGTTGCTTGTTGCGGTACCGGTATGGATGGACCAGCTTGGTGAAATCGTAGCCTGTTCGTTTTTCATGACTATGTGTCTTGTTTCATCCGGTTTCCCCATGAAATGGAAGACGCGGGTTTCCGGTTCCATATCAAAGTATAAATACACTTCCATGCGGCGCTCATGGGTATGGCATGGCATCGTATTCCACACGCTTCCCGGTGCAAGCATCGTCAGACCCATTTGCAGCTGGCAGCTCTGACATACATTAGGGTGCACATACTGATAAATTTTTCGCTCGTTTAATGTTTCTGGAGCTCCCATTTGCAGCGGATCAATTTTGTTAATATCGATTTTTACAGTCGGGTACGTATGGTGAGCTGGTGCAGAGTTGATATAAAACTTCGCCGGATTAGCAGCATCCTTGGAACGGAATAACACTTCCTTTGTTCCTTTACCGACATAAAGACCGTCACGCTGCTGCATTTCATATTCAGTTCCGTCTAGGACAACGGACCCTTCACCGCCGATATTAATGATTCCAAGCTCGCGGCGCTCTAAGAAATACTCTACTCCCAATTCTTTGTCGAGCTTAATCGTTAATTCCTGATCAGCCGGAGTAACCCCGCCAAAAATCATCCGGTCCACATGGGTATAGGTTAAATGGACCTGACCTGGTTCAAATAATGTTTCGACAAGGAATTCTCTTCTTAATTCCTCGGTTGTGTATTTTTTCATATCCTCCGGATGGTGGGCATAACGTGTTTCCATGATTCATATCTCCTTTTTTTGTGATTTTTTTAGATGATTACTGCGAATCGCCGATAGAACATCGAAATTCGCCGATACAACATCGAAATTCGCCGATAGGACCTCAAAATCCGCCGATAGAGTGTAAAATTACAACCTCAAAAGCTAAAGAATCTTACCTCTTAATTGCTCCTGATTCCGCAGCGGCAAACTGAAGGACTTCTTCCCTAGAAAACGGATTACAGTCCCCTTGAACAGTGTGCTTTAATGCAGAGGCAGCTGTTCCGAATGAAATGATTTGCTGTGCAGGCAGTTCTTCCAAAATGCCCGCCAAAATTCCTGCTGCAAACGAATCACCCCCTCCAACGCGGTCAACTATCGGGTCAATCCGATGCACTTTCGATTGAAACAGCTCCCCATTAACAAACATGTTTCCTTGCAATCGATTGCTCGACGCCGAAAGCACTGTGCGGGATGTAGAACTCAAATATTCAAGATTCGGATAAAGTTGTTTTATCCTCTGATAATAGACTTTCAGCCGTTCCTGCGGAGGTACCTCCGTATCAACTTGTGGAAGCCCAAGCAAATGCACAGCGTCCAATTCGCCACAGAAACAAATGTCGATATACGGCATCAGCTGTTTAAATGCTTCAGCTGCCTCCCGCTGCGACCACAGCTTAGAACGATAGTTAAAATCAAAACTGACTTTAATCCCCATTTCCTTTGCTTTTTGAAAAATACTCAGGACAAGCTGGCGTAAAGAGGCAGACAGGGCCAGGGTGATTCCCGTAATATGGATTAAAGAAGCTCCAGCCAGGATCCTCTCAATCTCTACCTCTTCGGCTTCAAGCCCCGAAAAACTCGAGTACTTACGGTCATAGGTCACCTGTGCACTTCGTTCACCTGCCCCGGCTTCGATATAGTAGGCTCCCAGCCGTTCTCCGCCTTTGATGAGGTAATCGGTTTGGACTCCATGGGATTTCAGATGCCGTTCAACCGCCATGCCTAACGGGTTGGAAGGAATCTTGCTTACAAAATAGGCCTGATAACCAAAATTGGCTAAAGAAACAGCAACATTTGCCTCTGCTCCCCCATAATGCACGCTCAGTTGATCTGCCTGTTTTAGAAGAACTCCCTCCCGTGTCGATAAACGGAGCATGATCTCTCCCAGTGTGACAACCATTTTCATCCCAATCCCCCGCGTGCTCGCTGGACTCTCGCTACATATTGACTGGCAATCTCCGTAATCTTTTCATAATCTCCCGTTTTTGCCGGTGCAATCAGATTCCCACCTACACCAACAGCGGCACAGCCATTTTGAATCCATTGTTCTACATTATCGAGATTGACTCCGCCGGTCGGCATGATATTTACTTGTGGAAGCGGTGCTTTGACAGCTTTCACAAAGCCCGGCCCCAACGTATCACCCGGGAATAATTTAATCAGGTCCACCCCATGCTCCAGCGCATTCTTTATTTCTGTAATCGTCATGCAGCCCGGCATATAGGGAACTTGATATAAATGACAAAGCTTGGCTGTCCGTTCATCAAAGCAGGGGCTGACGACAAATTGGGCGCCCGCCATAATCGCAATTCTTGCGGTAACCTCATCCAATACCGTCCCCGCCCCGATGATGACTTCCGGACGCTCCGCAAAATAAGAAGCCAATTCCTTAATGACCGACTCGGCATCTTGGATGGTAAATGTAATTTCAATAGAGTTTATTCCACCTGCTACACAAGCCTCCGAAATGGCAATCGCCTCTTCTTTGCTATCCGCTCTAACAACAGCAACGACACCAGACTCGATTACGCCGCTTAACACCTTATACTTTTTCATGGTCGCCCCTCCTTAAAAAAACGTCACTTTCTTGCCATCATTCAAAATGGTCAGTTTATGATATAGGTGCACATCATTGTGCTTGTAAACCCGTTCCCCTTTTACCGTGTCATTAGCTGCAAAATAAACATCATAGACTGCGGAATCTGACTCAAGCTGGAACCCTAGAAACTGTTCATCAGCCGGCTGCTCATCACTCGCGCATTTCTCAATATAATGCTTTTTCACCACGAGCGGCTTTCCGGAAAAAATCGCTGTGCTGATGCCGCGATGCTCAAAATTCTTTTCCTCTATAAATGTCGTACGATTGCCAAGCCGGTTATAGATGTCCGAAAAAATGCTGTCCTGGGAGTACGTATCGGCATTTTCCAAAAAATATGTATAAGCTTTATTCCGTTTGCCGCTTAACTCCCAGCAGCCATCCTGTTTGCTTGCCCTCATCTCCGGATTTAGGTGAAAGTATCGTTTCATCGTGTGGGGGCCATCGCTGTCAACATGATCGATGACAATCGCAATCCCTTCTTTTTTGATAAAAACAACCGTCCGCTGCACCATATAGGTTGTATGGGAAAAAGTACTTTCCATCACGATCAAATCAGCTGTTTCCTTAATACGGTTCCCCAGAGCTTTCCCGACATAGTGGTAGGACCAAGAGTCTTTGACGGACATGAAGGGAACATCATCAACTAATACGGTACTGTGGCTTTGGGCTGATTTTAAGAAGTTTCGGACAGGTCCTTCCTGATAAGTGAATCTTCCCGAATCACACAGGACTCTCTCCCCGTTCAAGAACAGATTCAGATGACCTAAACTCGCATGCGCATGCCCGCTGCCATGGCGCCCATTCCAGACACTGACAAAATCTTTTTCCGTTTTATAGACAAAATTGCCGCTATCCTCGCCGATAAACAGCTCAGGCAAGTTCGCCTGCAAAAACTCCTTTAATCTATCAAACACATCTGAAACAAACACATAATCGCTGTCATGCTGCGGAACAACATAGCCATTCGGATAAATCATGTAATAGGCAGCATGAACGGCCTGCTCGATGAAGCTTTTTAAATCAAAGGAAATCTGGATACCTAACGCTCGAGCAGTCCTGTAAATATCAACTAAAGCAAACAAAACCTCGAAGTGATACAGCGGTGACTGCTCCCAGTGGACACCGTCCCCATGAAACTGGATATCGCATTGGCGTTCAAGCTCTTCCCATGCCCACTTCACGATTTCCTCCGAGACCAAGTCTTCGCAAAGCATAACTGCCTGTAATATGCCGGAAATCTGTAAAGTGCCCCAGTTGCTCAACGTATATCGATCAAGGTATTGATTTTTCAAAAAGAGCACTTGCTGCTTAAGGGATTCAAAAATGAGTTGCAGCTCCTCATCCTGCAATTCCCCATAGATGAATTGGAGGCTTTTCACCCAGCTTGTGCAGCGGATGCCGGTGTCAATTGTCCGCCATGAGGTCCGGAGCTTCTCCTCGGAGAATGGATTTCGCTCAATCCAGTCAAAAACAAGCCGTTTCCAGCATGCCAGGTATTTCTCGTCCTTTGAATCGGAGTAAACCTTTGCTAAGTCAATCAGATATTCATGTCGGTTTAACATGAAAATCCATTCCTCATCTGCATTCATCGCTCGGTTCCAGTCAATCTCTTGAAAGGAGTAGGGAATATAGCAGGCCTCCATATCCAATGGCTTTTTAAAAACAAAAATGTTGGCACACAAAAGATTGCTATTTAAATAAGAAGCTTTTCGTTCACGCTCGTTCAGAAAGGGCATTTGCTGATTAGATGAGTATGTTGCAAGGTTTGCTTTTAATCGAGTAAGATCCAACTCAAACGCCTCCTGCCAATGAAAGATAATGAATCATGTCTTTGCACTCAGCTAAGGTCTGTTGAATGACTGCCGGAGCATCCTCTACTGCGACTTCTTGAAATTGAAACTTCATCGTTAACTCGGTCACCACACTTAACGGCATGCCTGAAATAAGGAATTGTTCGGGTGAAAAATGGTGTTCAAGTAGGACCCTTGCGGCAATCTGGTGCGGGGCGCCACCTGTTAAATCTACAAAGACTAGCACCTGGGGGTGATTTTTCAAAAACTCGGTTAACTCTGCTTCATACTGTTCGTGAGTCATCCCTTCAGAAAGCTCTAAGATAGATAGATTCGGATTGTCCCCCATTAAATAGCAGAGAGCAGATTGGACACCAGACGGGAAACCGCCATGTCCCGTCACTAAAATCTGATACATGATTGCCCCTTCTTTCATGATGAAATCAAAATGTTAAACAGCAGCTGTCTGGCCATTGGTTTGAACCTTTTTCTTGTTATGAAACCCCTTTGCTACCAGGGCATAAATCAAGTAGGCGGCAACGCTAAAAACTAACATTGAAGCTGCCGGAAAATAAAAAACAATCCCCACTGCCCCGGCGATGATCACAAGGGAAAGAAGCGTGAAATGAAGCTTGCCAATCGAAAGCAGCATGGCATTCTTGATCGCATCTTTCCAAGATACCCGGTAATGAACGAGAACTGGAAAAATCGTAATCGATGCAAACAGGTAAACCATGGTTAATAGGAAGAAAAACGCAAATAGTGCGTATTTCAGGTTCGAATTCAGCTGGTTCGTGATGATAAAATCACCGATTAGCACACCCGTAAAGACGATCCATAAAATGCCAAGAAGGAAGCTTTGTTTAAAGTTTCCTTTAAAGTGGCGTAAATAAGCAGAAATGACGCGAATGTCCTTGTGCTTCTGCCATTCCCTGACCACCCCAAACATAGCCGTTGTGGCGGGGAAAATGGTCAGGATGGGCAGGCACATCACCAGCCAAAGTGCATTCAGCAAAAACGCGTTCATGATAAACTCCATTGTTTTATAAAGCTTGCCATCCATCCTAACATTTCCCCTTTCAAATCATTAAGATTTACCAGTACATCTTCCAATCTTTCACAAGTCTGATTAATGCTTCGAAATAGTAATAGTCGCCCCAGATGCAGCTTTCATCCACGCCGCGGCCGCCGGCTTTGTAGTAGACCGCATGCTTGAGGATTCCATTGGCTTCACTGTCGATCTCGGTCCGATAGTTTTCATATAGGGACTGCACCATCATTAATGCGGCATTTTCATAGATATGTTTTTCCGGGTCGGTTAACGGCATGTGCTTTGCCATCTCGAGCAGGCCGCAGATTGTAATTGCTGCCGCTGAGCTGTCCCGCTCCTCGTCACCCTCTGTAAAAATTAAATCCCAGTAGCAAATCTCATCTTCCGGCAAACGGTTTAAATAATAGTTTGTCAGTTTCTTCGCTAACTCAACTAAACTCCAATCACTTGTATAGTGGTAGCTGAGCGGAAACCCATAGATACCCCAAGCTTGCCCGCGCGCCCAGCACGAATCATCCGCAAAACCTTGGTGAGTATTGCCGTACAATGGGTCGCCTGTTTCCGGATCCATGTAATACGTATGGAAAGTGGAGGCGTCTTCACGGACAATATATTTGGCTGCCTGCTTGACATGCGACTGGGCCATTTCCCGATAATGTGGCTTTCCAGTTACCTCCGATGCCCAATAAAGCAACGGCAGGTTCAGGTTGCAGTCAATGATCATCCGGCCGCGCTGCTTCGGATCGTTCAAGTCTCCCCAGGCCTGGATAATTCCGGCTTTATCGTAATAGCGGGTAATTAGCAAATCTGCTGCTTTTAATGCGATTTCCTTTGCTTCTTCATTTCCAGTCAATTTATAGGCACTGACACAGCTTAATGTGTAAAGGAAGCCCAGGTCATGATGGTCAACTTCAATTCGTTTTTCGAGCCGTTCTTTAAAACTCTGAATCTGCTTTTCGGCCACTTTCCGGTATTTCTCTTCCCCGGTATACTCATAAGCGAGCCATAGCATCCCGGTCCAGAAGCTCGTTGTCCATTCCACGTTTTCAATCGGTTTGTAGACAAGATTCTCACTGTTAGAATCGGGAAACTTATCTGTGAATACATCTAAGCTCTGGTCAATTTTGGCCAAAACATGCTGAATAGCTTTTTCCACAAAAGCGCGGTCAACAGCCGGAGTTTTCGTAAAACGTTCGATATCTTTAATGTCTTCTTTGCGTACCTCTGCAGCATATACGGTCATTTCATAACACCTCTAAGTTTGTTGTAAAAAGGATCATTTAAGTCTTTCAGCCAGCGGCACAGCTTTCCTTCAAGCTCCAAAGCGGCCGGATGTGCGGATGGGTCTTCAATCAGCTCCGGGTGAAGCTGGTATTGATCGTTTTTCAAATCGTAAAGCAAACGGACCAATTCATCATCAGGGGCATAGCCCTGGTGAATCGCATAGGTAAAATTATGGGTTCGAACCGCTCTCCAGCCAAATTCCCGATTATCCAGTCCTGCTTCACGAAACGCTTCAATCGCTTCCTTCCGGCCCGGATAGGCGCTAATATATGCTTCCCCCGGTCCGCCGCTCTGGCGGTTCAGGATATACCCGGATAAATCCGCCCCCTCTACCGAACTAGGAATCTCTAAATCCAGCAAGCTCAAAAGGGTCGGCATAATATCGACGGTGTTCAGCAGGAGATTCGTTCTTGTTTGCGGAATCACCCCTGGCCAGCGAACGCAAAACGGAACCCCGATTGATTCCTCATACCACACATGCTTTGCCATCAAGCCATGGGAGCCCATCATTTCACCATGGTCCGATGTCAACACAACAATCGTGTTTTCTTCCAAATTTTCTTCCTTTAAAAATTGCAAAATTCTTCGGAACTGGTCATCTATACCTGAGATGGCAGCGAAATAGTTTAATTGCTTATCTTTTAATTCCTCGATGCCGCCATCCACTGGTTCTCCGGTATGCACCAAAAATGTGGACTGGTTCACGTTTTCCCTAAAGGTAATTTGCTCCCTGTCGTACAGCTTCCGATATTTTTCCGGCACCTGATCGAACGGGCTGTGCGGCGGATTCCACGATAAGAATAAAGCAAACGGCTGCTCTTTATCCCGGTGTTGAAGATACTTAAGGGTCTGGTCCGTTTCATGCTCAACCGACCATTGACTGACTTTAATTTTTTCCGGACTGTCCTGCCAGTAATGCGGGGCAAGATGCTCATCCCATGCCCCGTAGGAATACCAATATTGGAAGCCATGCCGTTTCGGTCCCGGCGGAGTATAGGCATCCCAGCCGGAGGCCCCAGATTCCGGCTTGTCGGTGACGTTTAATTCGGGCAAATCGAGATGCCACTTGCCAATATAGGCCGTCTGGTAGCCGTTCTCCGAGAGCACATCGCTGATACAAGTTTCATCCGGACTCAACATAACGTCGGCGCCGACCTTACAATTGGTATAGACCCCCGTGCTGTTTGGGTACCTGCCCGTCAGCAGGGAGGCCCGATGAGGAGAGCACAATGGAGAGCAGGTGACGGCATGGGAAAAGATCGTTCCCTCCTGCGCAAAAGCATCGATATTTGGCGTAATCACCTGGTCCTCCTCTTCATAGCCGACAGCCTGACGGCGCCATTGATCGGCAAAAATATAGATGAGATTCGGTCTTTGTTGACTCTCCATTTGTCTCGCTCCTTTTTCTTACGTTTATCTAATCGAATGTGGACTGTTTCCTTTTACACTTGGAATCATTTTTAATTTGACAGTGAAGGACTTTCCATGTGCTTGGTTGACGTTCACTTTCAATTTAATGGAAGGCTTCGTTTCTAGAACCTGTACCTGTTCGTCTGCTTCGAGTACCTCAAAGGCTTTGCCATCAAAATCAATGTCAATCGTGCCGGTATTTTGCATCGTTGGGTCGGAAACCGCCAGTGTCAGCACGCCATCCTTCTCCTGCATCGTAACCGACGCCTTTTGATAAACGGTTAACGGTCCAACTGTTTGTTTTTCATCGAGCCAGAAGTTCGCCCCGATGATATTTACCTTCAGCTCCTGCACCGCTTGAACGCTTGTGTCATTTCGTAAAATTGAAATTTCCGGCTTGGCGGCATATTCGCTTGTTTGTTCAGATGTTAAGCCTGGCAACAGCACGTATGAGTACGTGTCGTTTGCCGGATTGACACCGTGATCAAACCACATTGTTGCGTAAGAACGCGTAATTGGATTCGCCGGTTCAGTATAATTGATATCCTTCCAGGCACCAGTCCGCTGTTCTTTTTTCAAGGTAAGAGTTTTTCCATCCGGGAAGTAATAGCCGATATCAGACCCTGGCACATTTCCTTCGAGGAACGCCCAGTTGGCTTCAGCGGTATGGTTTTGTCCATCGGCTAAGTCCTGTTTTTCCCCATTAATAATCAATTCGTTTGAGCCGTTATCACGGATTTTTCGATTTTCAACAATCGTCTCGATCGTTCTGTTATCCCCGCTTGTGATTCCTGCACCAAGCGCGACAATTTCGTTATCGAACATAAACCATGATTTTTTGGCTGTTAACGAACTATTCCAAGCTTTGTAAGACATGCCCGCTGTACCAAACCGGTCCAGCGTCGATCCTCCAACCCAAGACTCAGGTGAATTATGTTCCCCGCTGCCGTCTGCCCGCCTCATCGTATCAACCGTCGTCCCAGGCATCCGATAAGGATCAACCGTAGGCCAGAAATCATCGCTGTACTGGGCGAGATCGGCATTGTACAAATAGGTCATCCCTTCGCCTGTGTACCAGCCTTTGCGGTTTTCATCATTCATATCTTCATAGTTTTGGATCCGGTTTGAATACATGCTGATGCCAAAAGCATAGCCAGGTTTTCTGTTCACAACACGGTCCATCGACGCGAAGGTCTTATGGTAATCAAGCTCGCCCCTTGGCTTAACGTCTTGATTGTCCAACAGCTGCTTAGCCAGGACCATGTCCTTGAAATTGCTGGAGCTTGAAAGATAATCTAGGTACGTATCTTCTTGGAGCCACGATTTGGCCATACTCTTATATTTCGCAACATACGGTTCTGGTGCAAATTGCGCCAGCTGGATCACTACTTTGGTAATCGTTTGCCCGGCCTGATGGTCCTGAAGGAAACTGCGGGAAATCGCTCTTCCTCTGACCATATCCATCAACGTACCTTTATACATGAATGGTTCAAAGGCATTTTCAATCCAGTCATAAACATTGGACACTTTAGGGTCCGTTACAGCCCAGGTCGAACCGCTTAATAAATCAAGCAGATCGGTCAACCCGTCGATTAACACATTTCCATAAGAACCGGTGTAGGCAACGTCCTCATGCTGAACAAACGAACCATCTTCATAAAAACCATCGCCTGATGTCACGTTTTCAAAGGTTTGGCTTAGTGCATCGCGAGCTGCTGCGATTTTCGCGCCATCCTTCACAAGAACGCCGCGCACGCCAACTACCTTACTGACATCTATACGGTTGGCGCCGACTGCTTCGCGGTAATTACTAGGAGTTGTCGCACCTGATTTAGTCGGATCGGGCTGAAAATGATCAATCACATTCAGATAACGGTGAATCGTTTCCTGATCTAAATAATCATATAAAAGCACCATAATGCTGTTTAGTTCATTCGGCACTCCGATTTCCCAGTGCCACCAGTTGCTATACTGCTGAATATTCTCGTTATAGCGGTTTTGATAAAGCCATTCTAAGGCATCCTCAATATCCTTTAACAATTGCGTGTTGCGATAAAGGGCCGAATTTTCATTAGCAAATGCCTTGGCCATGGTCGTCAGATTCCGGTAGTTGTCGCGAATATCGGCTGAATTATCAGTGCTTCTGTACTCATACCAGAGGAAAGAACGATCTTTGTTTTTGACCATCGTCCTCCATAAGGACTGCGCCGATTTCGTTTGGCTGGCCAACATTTTATTCATTCGTTCATTCGAAGCATCGTAGTAGTCGAGACTGGTCATTTGGTTTTCCCACTTATGACGAAGCTGATCGTACTCGTCGAAGGCAGCGGCTGTAACAGTGACCTGACTTTCACTTTTAATCTGCCCATCAGTTGTCGCAACAGAAATGACCGCTGTTCCCGGAGCTTTCGCTTCGACAAGACCGTTCTTTACTGAAGCGACCTCTTCATTGGAAGATGTCCAGACAAGCTGACCGGTGTCTGCCGTTTCCGGAGTAACAGCCGCTTGCAGCAGGCGGAGCTGGCCAGCCGTTAATGAAAGTTCTTTTGGACTCAGTTCCAATTTTTCAATTGCCGGCCGTTCAAGGGCATCATTTCTTAAAACCTTGACCGTACTAGTGGCAGTCAAGCCATTATCCGTTACTGCCATAATCACGGCTTCACCGGCTTTTACTCCTGTTACCATGCCGTTGTTATCCACTGTGGCAACAGAATTGTTGCTTGAAAACCATGAAATCTTTGAGCTGGCGTCAGCGGGTTCCATTTTGGCATTCAAAACAGCTGTCTCCTGCTCTTTAATCGTTACGTCCTTATTTTCAATCGAAATGGACGTGGCCGGATCGGTCAATTTCAACGAAACATCATCAAACATGGCCGTTCCTGTTCCCGTTTCAAAGAAAAGCTGTACCCGGATGCTATCACAATTTTCCGGAGTCTTTACTTCCATTTTGATTTGCGACCAATCATTGGTTCCAGTCAATCGGGATGAGTAAAGAAGACCAAGCTGTGTCTTTCCCTCATAGGTAACGACTCTCATTCTCGCACCCTGGCTGCTGACAATATTGTTGGTCTTTAGCCACGTGCTTAATTGATATGTTTTCCCCCCCATTACGGGGACATCCTGGGAAACCGCCGCTCTGGCAGATTGTGCCGCTGAAATTTTCAACCCGTACTTGCTATTGCGGCCAGCATCTTCAGAAATTGCCACCAGCGGACTGCCTGTCGGCTTCCACACGCTCCAGTTGGCTGCGCCTAATTGGTCCCAACCGGACGCAGCCTTCTGCGTTTCTTCAAATCCTGTGTTTACTAAACGAACAGCGGTATCATCAGCAAAAATCAATGGTACATTGACGGACATGGTAATGAGTAAAGACAGTATGATCAGAACAGACAATCCTTTTGCAGGCTTTTTGTTCATCAGTTCGCTCCTTTATCCTTTGATTCCCGTGTTGGCAACTCCCTTGATGAAATGATCCTGTGCTAAGAAATAAACAATGATGGTTGGCACAACAGCCGATACCGCTGCCGCCATTAGCAGGGAATACTCGGTGTTATACTCAGTGATAAAATGCTGGATGCCCAGCTGCAATGTGTATAAATGATCCGATGTCAGATAGATTAACGGTCCCAAGAAATCATTCCAGGAATGCATGAATGAGAAAATGACGAGTGTCGCGATGGCCGGTTTGGATAATGGCAGGATAATCCGCCAGTAGATGCCAAACTCACTCAAGCCGTCGATTCTTGCTGCTTCCAGCAATTCATCCGGGATTGATAGGAAGAACTGGCGGAACAGGAACACGCCAAATGGATTAAAGGCGCCAAGAATAATCAGTGCCCAGTGCGAATTCACAAGTCCAAGCTGCTTCATCAGCATAAATTGCGGAATCATCATGACCTGATAAGGAATCATCATTGTAGCCACATAGATAAAAAATAACCGGTTGCTTTCTGGAAATTTAATTTTGGCAAACGCATAGCCGGCCAGTGAACTGTTGATAATCACCAAAATGGTCGTGATGACGGCAATTTTCAACGTATTTAAGTAATAGAGATGGAAGGGAACAGCGGTCCAAACTTCCTTGTAATTTTCCCAACGGAAGGTTTCCGGGATCCACTTGATGGGAAATCCGAAAATCTCCGTTTCCAGTTTCAAAGAAGCAGACAGCATCCAAACAAACGGAAGGACCATCGTCAAGGAAACTAAAATCACCACAATGTACTTGATGGCTTGGCCAACCGCAAATTTTTTCTTCTTTTTTACTTCTGGTGTATAGACTTGAGCTTCAGTGGCAATATTCATACAATACTTCCGCTCCTTTCTGTCGGTTTAGTCATAGGTTAATAGTTCACCCATTTTTTCTGTCCACTAAATTGGATGATCGAGATGATTAGAATCACCAAGAACAATACATAAGCCATCGCTGAGGCGTACCCGTACTCAAATTGTTTAAAGGCTGTATTGTAAATGTCGTAGACGAGCACATGGGTCGACCGGCCCGGTCCTCCCCCTGTCAGCACATAGATTAAATCAAATACTTTAAAGGAGTTAATCACACCAATTATCGTGGTAAAGAACAATACAGGAGATAACGATGGCAGCGTGATATGGAAAAACTTCGTAATCGGTCCCGCGCCGTCCAATTCGGCTGCTTCATAAAGATAATCTGGGATGTTTTGCAGTCCCGCTAAAAATAGAATCATATAATAGCCAACTGAATGCCAAATATAGACAATCGATACGGATATTAACGCCCAGGATGGCGATGATAGCCAGCCGGGAGGTGAGTCAATCCCCAGCTTCATTAATGTTCCGTTAATCGGACCCATTGATGGGTTAAAGATAAGCTGCCAGACAGCTGCAACAGCAATTGTCGCTGTGACATACGGCAGGAAAACGGCCGTCCGGAACACTTTGACAAAGCGGATACCCCGGTTTAAGGCAATCGCGATCAACACCGAAATAAATAGCGTAATCGGGACAGAGATTAACATGAACAGGATGCTATTAATAAATGAAATTTTGAAATTAGCATCCTTCAACAGCTGTTTATAGTTATCTAGTCCAATAAATTCGATATTCCCAAAGCCATTCCAAGAGGTGAAACTCATAAAGAAGGAGGCAATCACGGGAACGAAGATAAATACAAGGAAGCCAATAATATTTGGCAGAAGAAAGGTATAAGCGGTGATTCGATTTCGCCTAATCGCTTTCGATTTTACAGCTTTACCAGGCTTCATACTGTTTCATCCTTTCTTTTAAAAAAATTGGCACTGCTGTATGAAGACCTTAGAGCAGTGCCAAGTTCGATGCTAATTACTTTTCTCCATACTTACTTGCCCATTCGTCTTTTACGCGTTTCGTGATGTCTTTGATGGTGTCATCAACTGATTTTTGGCCAATTAATGCAAGCTCTCCCTCTTGCTTGAAGATTTGTTCAACGACAACGTTTTTCACACCTGGTAACATTGGGTATTCTGGATATTCTTTTGTTTCCAAGAAATAATGAAGGTTCTTTGGCTTTTGTGAACCGTCGCCAAGATAAGCCGCTTCCACATCCTTGTCCATATATCCAGTTAAATAGCCTGCTCCAGCAAGAAGCTCTGCCCCTTCTTTACCTGTCATGTACTTCAGGAATTCAAATGCTTCTTTCGGATGCTTCGTATTTTTGTTCATCATGATCGAAACTGGCAATGCCAATGAAGTATTCTTGGCAACGCCTTCTGGATGCGGAATTGGCACAACATCCCAATCAAACTTTAAGGTTCCTTCTTTTTCCCCCTGACGAAGCTGAGCAACATGCCAATCGCCAATGATGTTCATCGCAATATTCCCTTTTTGGAAGGCGGCATTATAATGTGCTCCTGTTGATACCTGTTCAGACCATTTCATGATCGAACCGTCCTTTTCAAGGTCAACCCTTGTTTGCAAGGCATCCTTAAATGGTTTCAGGTCTTTATCAATAATCGATGCTCCCTTTTGAACAGCACCCATGTACCAAGTTTGCGGCCATTGCTGCAGGTATGCGCCGTATACTTTGTTTTCTCCGCTGCCGCTTGTCATCTTCTTGGCTAATTCCCGGAACTCATCCCATGTCATATCATCGCTTGGATATGGAACGCCTTTTTGATCGAATAAAGTCTTGTTATAGTAGAGCATCCAATTGGACTTACGGTAAGGAAGACTTAATACTTTTCCTTCATATTTATACGTGTCATACATCGACCCGTATCCGGAAACATCGACGCCGCTGTCTTTAATGTACTTATCTAGCGGTGCCAGAATTCCTGTGTCTACCATGTTATCCATTTGACCAGTAAATAGGTCATAGCCTTCTCCGCCAGAAAGCTGCATGCGGATTTTTTCATAATATTGCTGCTGCGGGAAGGTTTCGAATGTAATGTCGACATTCGGATGATCCTTTTTGAAATTTTCATAGCCTTGTTTAAAAATAGCTTCATCTGCAGGGAAAACAGCCATTTTCAAACTTACTTTTTCATTGGAACTCTTCTCTTCTTTTGGTTTTGAGCTGCTCTTTTCTGTTTCCCCATTGGAACAGCCAACAATCAAACTAAAACATAAAAGCAATAACGCCACTAAACTAAAACGTTTTTTCATACATTGCCCCCCTTAAAATTTTTAATAGTTTGTTATATACTCAGTGTAAGGGTTTCCACTTTTCGAAATAAGTCGAAAATTTTCTTCCCCCTTTTTTGCAGCCGGGAGTGACGATCGTGATTTTTCTATGCTTGATTTTTATGGTTTTTTTAATCTTTTTTATCTATAAATACCTTAGCAGCAGATCCATATTCTTTTTATGTACGTTGACCATCGGGTGGATTTTGGCCTATATTTCATTCACCCTTTATCTATCAAAATTTAATTATTATAATATTGTGAACCAGTTTATTGATTTTGGCCCGGGAACCTGGAATCGTCTTGTCCTGGGAAACTTTGATGTTCATACGTTAATTCGGCTGTTTAACCTGGGGATTATCTTGTTTTATTTTTCCTTCCTTAGTTTTTCTATTTCGTTTATCAGCAGTCTCAGGAGTCACCCTAGATTGCGTTTCATTTACCTGGGACTCGGGATTGTCGGGATCATTCAGTTTCTTTTCTACGATCCAAGCCTAAATCTAATGCTTCAGGATTTGGCCTTTAACGCAGGTAAAATGGATCTTTATGAGCAATGGAGTCATACGGGCGATATTGTCTTTCAAGTGATGAATGATACGTATCTGGTTCTTAGCCTTTCCTTATTTTTGTACCACTACATCCGTTATTACCAATTAAGGTCGATTCGGGACCATACATTCTATATCACTATTAGTTTGCTCCCATTAACCTTTGTACACCTGTTCATTTTTTACTGGGCACCTGCCAACTTTGTCAGAATTACCTTCAGTAAAAGCTTTATCAATTATGTCCAGCCTTCGATTAACTTGTTTTTAATGGAATATCGCTTTTTCCCGCTGCTGGCAATTGGAGCAATCGGCATCATGCTCTATAATATTTACAAATTCAAAGCAAACGAAGCGCGCTATTCCAACATCAATATCATTACCAAAAAGAAAATTGACACCGCCTCACTTGGGATTCGAGCCTTCACCCATGCCATCAAAAATCATCTGCTGGCGATCCGCTCCGAGGCTGAATATTTACAGGAGAAATTCGCCGATGATGAAGATGCGCTGTACAGCCTGAAACTCATTACAGAATCGTGCGAGCAGTCGTTTCAAAGCATTAATCAAGCGAATGATAAGCTGAAGCAAATTACTTTAAACATTAAGGCCGTTCCACTGGATGTCCCCATCGAAAGGGCCATTCAACGGTTTCGTTCCAATTTGACAAACGTTGAGATCCATTTTGAAAAAACAAATTCCAACATCCTTGTCTACATGGATGAAGATTACATCAATGAAGTGCTCATTAATATCCTTAAAAATTCAGTGGAGGCACTGTCAAATGCCGGCGGGTTCATTTGGGTCAGCTTAAACTATGTGGATCAGTGGGGCACCATTTCGATTCGGGACAACGGCCCGGGAATCGAAGCCGAACACGTAGAAGAAATTTTCACCCCTTTCTTCTCTACAAAACCGAGCATCACCAATTGGGGAATCGGCCTATCATTCTGCCACAAGGTAATTACTGCACATGGCGGCAAGATTGAGGTTAAAAGTGAAATAGGTAAATATACACAGTTTGATATTCTATTGCCACTGGTAAAAAGGGTATAAAATATACCCCGTATCTGGGGGGAGGTATTTTCGTGGAAAATATTCATATTTTAATAGCAGACGACATGGAGGCCCATCGCAGAAGGCTTGAAAGAATCATCAACAGCGTGGACAACCTTTCAATCGCTGCCTCTGCCAAAAGCGGCTATGAAGCTGTGGCCTATGCAGCGATTAAGAAGCCGGATATTGTCTTAATGGACATTGAAATGGAAAGTCAAATGGCGGGGATTAAGGCAGCTTCAGAGATTCATAAGATTTTACCCGCAACAAAAATCATTATGCTGACGGTTCACCAGGATAATAATATCGTCTTTGCCGCCTTTCAAACTGGCATTGTCGACTATTTAATGAAAGCGGCTCCAAAGGAAGAAATCATAGAAGCGATTTATTCGGCTTACAACAACCAATCGCCCATCCGGCCGATCATCGCTGAAAAAATTCGTACGGAGTTTGCCCGCATCAAAAAATCAGAAGATCAATTAACGTACTTTTTTAAAATCATTGCCAACCTAACTCAATCCGAACTCGAGATATTAAAGCTGCTTTGCAGCGGTTTAAAGCGTAAGGAAATTGCTGACATCCGCGCCGTCGAAGTCGAAACCATCAAAAAGCAAATCAGCAGCCTGTTAAAAAAGTTCGACAAAAACAGCACCAAAGAAATCATCACCGAAGTCAACGAACTACGACTGTTTGATTTGATTAAGGAAATATCATGATGCATGGGGACGGTTCTTCTGCTTCAGAAGCAAAAGAACCGTCCCCTCGTTTTATTTTGGCTGCAGGACAACTTCTAGTGGCTCTGCATCTTTGCAATCAAATTCTATTAAGGTGCGGCCGTTCTCTGATGAAAGGATTCTGATGCGGGAATCTGTTGAAGCAAGTGTCCATTCCCCTTCAATGGTCAGTTTCATCGGGCGCATAATGCTTTCTGAGTGGCGCCATGTACGGGAATAAATGCTGACTTCCTTTTGTACCCCATTCTCATCATATTGGTCCGCTTCGGTGCCCTCGTATAAGCGTAAATCAGGGTCTACTGCGCTAAGGACTAACTTCTCTCCGTCCATCTTCGTCATCACCATCGATGGTGTATCGACGCCTCGCACGATTCCTTGGTTGATAGAGTCGTTTGCTTCAAATAAGGCATAGCCTGTAATCCCAGTTAGACGGTCTTGAACGATATGGGCCAACCGATTCTGCTGGAGGACCGTGTAAGGGGCCATGCCGGGATCTTTCATGGAGGCAGCAAACTCGGCCATTTTGTTTTCATTCGTATTCACTAAAACGGCATACTGGTACTTTCCGTCCTTTGGTGCTTTTCCATGATCTATCCAAGCAGTTAAAAAATCCCCTGACGTGTCTGATCCGTCCTTCTGGTTTTTGGACTGCTGCAAAGACCTTGAAATCGATACGGTTTGTCCAGACGGCACATAAAACCCATTATGCTTATTGTCAACCAGCCAGGCGTCCTCTGTCAGAGCGAGCTGATTTTGATAAGGGAATGCGGAAATTGCACCCGTTCTGGACATCCACACCGGTTCCGCTTCTGTTTCCATATAGTTTTGGAACAGTGTCGTTTCCGTTGGATACTCACTGTTATTATTTTCAATATCTGAACCTAGTGCCACAATCCGATTATCAAAGAAGAAATAGGATTTCCGCGCTCGGTGGGATCCATCATATTTTGGATGCTCATGAAGCTTCATGGCGAACATCCCATTTTGTCCTTGGAGACTCAAGCTTCCAGAATACGTCTCATCGGAAATCAGCATTTCTTCGATGCCGCTAAAACGGTCGACGTTTCGGACATCAGAACACAATTTGTCAAACGGCAGATGAATCGTCGTTGTCCCCGGCCAGCGGTTCCAATCCCAGCCTTCCTGCACATAGCCGCTGTCCCGGTGATTAGAGGCACCCATAATTTGCATTTGGCCATAGGACATATAGCGTCCATATAAATTGGCATCCTGATAGGTTTCATTCCCCCACAAATAACGGCTAAAGCCCTTTACACCGACAAGCCAGTTGTCCCGTCTTTGAATGCCAAGATTGGCGTAATTCATCGACCAAAATCCGGTTGGTGCTGCCTCTGCCGTAATACCCTGCTGCTTGAACTGCTTAGACCATGTATCATCCTTGTCGATGAGCCTTAAATAAGCGGCCGCCACTTCATGGTCAATCGGCTCTTTCCCATCTGGGGATCCCGCCAACGCCATATACCGGAATGGAGGCAGTGCCAACGCACCTTTTCCGTCCGGATGGCGACCGGCTACACTGATTAGCCATTGGGTTTTGTTTGAATACAGGCGCATCGACATCAATGCTTTTTTCAATGTTTCATGAGCATCCTCGGTAACTCTAAAAGGACCTCCTGATAATACATACATAATCGGTGTAACCCCGGTGAAGGCATCCTTTGCATACGCTGGGTAATGATTGTCATGGTGATAGGCAGAACCGTCCTTCTTAAAGGCAGGGTCTAAACCTTTCGCCGGAACAAGTCCTTGCGACAGCCAAGAGGTGAAGCTTTCCATATCTCTTATTTTTTCCTTCGAATCCTCCTGGACAAGGATACTGGCCAGCATTCCATTTAAGGTGGTGTTTAGGATGTCGATATTGCTGACAACCTCTTCTTTAGGTGTATAAATTTTTCCTGCACCACTTAACCAAAACAGAGCTTTTTGAGTCCGCTCCAGAAGACCGGCTTCTTTTAAAACATCCCGCATCAGGAAGGCGGATGAATAAAACCCGCGGATATTATAGCCGAGATGGTGCATCGTTCCTTGCCCGCTTCCGTCTGCCCAGCCTTGGTCAGCCAGATGGTCGGCTAGGTCGATATACATCTGTTTCAGTTCGTTTTTGGTTGTCTCATCCGTAGCAGACAGATACGTGTTCGCGACTAAATCCATGAAGTCAGTGAAAGCCCTAAGATCGGCTGTATTGCTAAGCTCTTTAAAATTCGGTTTTATGGCCGCCGGAGCCTGGTCAAAGTGCGGCATAAACAGGGAAGCACCGTGTATTCCATATTCATCACGGGATATTCCGAATGACTTATTGCGGCTGCGAATGTCAGCTAGCAGTGTATCTGTTACCTTTTGCTTTTTAAAAAGTAACTCTGTGAATTTTGTTTCGATTTGGCGAATACCGGCTAAGCTCTCTTCGGTTACTTCGGTTTGAGGTTCTGGAGGTGTAAGCTTGGAATAGTTTAAGAGACCAAGCCAATGGGCGTTTGCTGCTTCCATTACGTCCGGATTTACAAAAGGAACCTGAGCATCCGGTGTGTGGTGCCGCGGGTCAATTGGGGTTGATAGCATCATGGAGTCAAAATACAATGTGCCGGATTCGGATTTAGGTGCAACAACGGTCATACGATTCATATGCGGATGCGGTGTTCCCTGCATATCACGTTCAAAGGAAACCCAAACGGTCCGCCATCCTGTAAAGTTCAGGTTCATGTCAAACCAGCTGTCGACGTTATTGCCTCGGCCAAATTGAAAGGTAGCTGTGTCGTTGACGGGCTTTTCATTGTAGACCCAGACAACAAACGATTTGATTGATTGGTCTTGATTGTTGGGGACAAATGGTGTAAATCCTATTTTCTCATTTACAATTAATTTGGAGCCATTCGTGTAGTTCCATTTCAGCGATTGTTTGCCGTCCTTTGAGTGGTGGCCATCTAGTTCGAGAGCTGCACCCTTATCTGTTTTAAATGTCTTCGGGATGCCGTTTTCGAACAGGAAGAGCGGGATCCCTATGGCTCGCGCGTCACTCTCTAGATGTGCGGCACGAGTTGACAGGTCCTCCTCACCTGCAGAAGTGGCCGTACTAGAGGCGGCCAATGCCGTTTTTGGGCTGATTGTTTCAGGCGGTACAATGGTTAATGGGATTGTCAAGGCCGCTGTTAACGTCAAGGCGGTGAGCCGTTTTCCATAACGCTTGTCCTCTTTTTTTGGATACTGTTTCCCGTGTTGAAGATCTTGCTGCTTGTGTTTTGAATCTCTCATCTACTTCCATCTCCTTCCCCTTCTATAAGCTAAAACGCTTACAATTACCATTCTAGGGAGAAACAGAGAGATGACGTAAGGTGAAAACTTTATACCCCCAGATTCGCTTTCCTTATTTATTTACTGTATATTAGGCCCCAAGTGATAATCAGGTCATTGAAAAAAGGCTTAATAAAAAAGCTGTCTTAATTGATTAAGACAGCCCCTGCAACCTATATATAGATACCAATCTTTACTCTTGGAGACAATTATTTTACATTAGTCAAGATTATACAGAAATAGTTTCAGTTCCTTCAGCATTACCCTCCAACGCCTCTGTTTTCTGCTGATTTCCTGCAATTTTTTTAGGTATAAAGACGAGGAAAAGTAAAGAGGCAGCTGTAAAAATGGTCAATAACAAAGCCGTACTAGACAGAGCACCTACCGCGTGTCCTCCAGCTGAAAAAAGAGCAAAGGTAACCAAGGCAAAAGAGGCACCGACACGTGAAGCAACATTTTCTATTGTAATATAAGTAAAAGATACGACCCCAAGTCGGGATGGACTTGCTTTTGAAACAATCACAGATTTAACGACAGGGCCTACCGTACCAATAGAGGTACCAATTAAACTCATAGAAATGAATAGATAGAGGAACGAGGTATCCACCTTAGCTATTGATAACATGCCGACACCGGCTACCAGCACTACAATGCTTGAACCAATTAACCTGCGGGTTGAAATTTTACTGATTAACCGTCCGCTCACGATATTAGCTAATGCCATTGTTAAAAAAAGCGGGAATTGCAGCATGCCGACAACCATCGAAGACTTCCCTTGTACACTCTGTACGAAGAAGGTTAAAACATACATCACACTGCTGAAGGACATGTACATAATAACAGCAATAACGGAGGGAGCCCAAAAGTTTCTGGTCTTTGCATATTGAATATCGAGCAGCGGCTTCTTCTGTCTTTTCTCAACAACAAGCAATAAAATGAACGACACGACCGAAACAGCAAGGGCAGGGACCCACATCCACGAGGAAATTCCATAATTATTAATAAAGGTTGGTACGGTCAGAAGACCTCCTAATAACAAAAAGACGAACAATACTCCTAAAAAATCAAAAGAGGCAGATTTGTTTCCTTTTACATCCGGCACTCCAAAAGCAAACAGTAATAAGGTAATGACGCCCAATAGACTGCAAAGGAAAAAGATCGAGTTCCAGCCAAGCTGATCAACAAAGATTCCGCTTAACAGCGGTCCTGCCAGCCCTCCGAGAACCGTATAAAATCCATAAATCCCCATCGTTTTTCCGCGCTGCTCATGGTTGAAGTATTTTCCTACGCAGAAAACACCAGCGGGAATCACGGCCGCTCCCGAAAACCCCTTCAAAAACAACCCTACGACCAAAACCCAGAACGCGGGAGCAGCGGCAATTAACAGGGAACCTATCGCAAGTAAAGATGCTCCTAACAAAATAACAATTTTCTGCCCAAATGTGTCAGACAGCCATCCCATTAACGGCTGAAATCCCGTTAAACCTAAAGCAAACCCAAGCTGCATATATACGGAATATCCCGCTCCCAATTCGAAGTGTTCCAACATTTTAGGATAGGCTGGTATATGTGTCGCTTCCGCAAATACGACAAGCAGAATTCCCAGACATAAGAAATGAAAAGACCTGCGCACTGATTTTTCCCCCATTATTTACCCCTCCGTATATAGAAAAACTGGAATTTATCCTGACCAAACCGGGTAAAAGAGACGGCAAAAGCCGCCCCTCATGATTACCCCAGCTGAATGATACATGTTTTTTCCCTTGTGTTTTCAAGAATGGAATCAGTTCCAAAGCCGCTGTCTTTTACTCCCCCAAATGGCAATTCCGGCCCAACATGGCGATACGTATTTACCCATACATTCCCTGATTCTAATTTTCTAATCATCCTGTGTGCACGATCTAAATTTGACGTCCAAACGCCCGCTCCTAAACCATAATTGGTATCATTGGCAATCGCCAAAGCTTCCTCCTCTGTTTCAAAAGTCATAACGGTTGCAACCGGGCCAAAAATCTCTTCTTGGCAAATGCGTAGAGAATTCCTCCCGACACGAATCAAAGTGGGCTCTATCCAATACCCGTTAGCAAATTGGGGATCATTCGGCAAAATGGTCCCACCGCCTGAGTGCCCGCCGAAGATGATTTCTCCACCTTCTTGTTTTCCTAATTCAATAAAGCTCCTTACCTTGTTATATTGAGCTTCATTGGCGATTGGCCCCATGGTTGTAAGTGGATCCATTGGATCTCCAAGTACAGTATTTTTCTTTACCACTTCTGTCATTAATGAAATCATTTCCTCAAATACCGACTTCTGAATCAGAATTCGCGATCCGCCCACACAAAGCTGGCCCGCGTTCCCGGTGAAAATTCCATTAATGGTTACACCCTCAGCCGCTTTTTTCAAATCTGCATCTGCAAAAACAATATTAGGTGACTTGCCGCCTAATTCAAATGTAAGCGGCTTGGGTGCCTGAGCGGTTGAGCGGACAATGGCCTTCGCTGTGTTTCCTGATCCTGTAAGAGTGACGCGATTGACATCAGGATGGCTGACCAGTGCTTCCCCTATTGACCCATCGCCTGAAACCACATTTAAGACCCCGGCAGGAAGAATTTCATTCAGTATCTCTCCATATCGCAGGCAGGACACCGAGGCAAATTCAGATGGTTTGATAATCACGGCATTTCCAGCTGCAAGTGCATAAGCCGCTTTGATGGTAAAGGTGAACAGTGGTGAGTTCCAGGGCAGAATTCCAACAACAATGCCTAATGGCTCCCTTAGTGTATAGCCAAAAGTTTGCGGGCTTAATGGAATGGTCTCGCCCCGGCTTGCAATCGAAGCAGACTTTGCGGCATCATACCATATACTCCTTAACACCGGAATTAATCCATAGCTAGTTTCGCGGATTACCCAGCCGCTGTCTTTCGTTTCAAGCATGGCTAACTCCTCTGCATGGCTCAAAAGACAATCACCGATTTGTCTAAGGAAGGCGGCTCGTTCCATTGCGGAAAACAAAGCCCACTCCCCGAAAGCCTTTCTAGCGGCCGAAACAGCTTCCTTTACATCTTCCACCGTGCTCAAGGGAATTCTTGCCCATACCCTGCCATCGGCGGGATTTATACTATCCAGTGTTTTTCCTAAAGAAGCCGGTTGCAGCTTTCCGTTTATGAGATTGTGAAATTCCCGAATCATATTGGCTGTCTCCAAATTGGTTCACCCCTTTTAAACTACTAATATTCGCTTTTACCACCCTAACGCGGCTGCAGCCTTCTCATAGTAATACTGAGTGCCGCCAAGGTAATGTTCATAAAAACGGGCCCGCTTGACATATAAATGACAATCTATTTCTTCTGTAAATCCAATTCCCCCGTGAATCTGCACATTTTGCCCAGCGGCCCGATTAAATGCTTCTGCCGCAAAGAGACGGGCACCAGCAATAGCTTGGACACGATCTTCAGCATGATTCTCCAGTGCCCAGTTGGCATAATACGCTAATGACCTTGCAGTCTCAAGATCGACTTTCATATCCGCAATTCGATGCTTGATAGCCTGGAAGCGGCCAATCGGCTGACCAAATTGAACCCTGATTTTTGCGTATTCGGCAGCCATTTCCACTACCTTCTCCATTCCTCCGACCATCACAGAGGTTAGTGCCGCATTAATAGCCAGCAATCCTTCCTCTAGAACATCCCAGCCCTGATCAAGCGGTCCTAGAAGCTGTTCTCTCCCTGCCCTTATATTTTCAAACTTTATTTCTCCGAGCTGGCGTGTCTCATCCATATTCTTCTGTCTGCGAATTTCGAACTGCTCAGTACGATCAAGGATGACAAGTGAGATTCCGTCCTTGCCTCCTTCGTTTCCAGTTCGGACAATGAGAATGAAGCTGTCTGCAAGCTCAGCATCTGGTATTAAAGTCTTCATTCCATTTAAAACGATATCTTCACCTTCTAAAGCAGCCGTCATCCTGATTTCCGAGGGATGCCAGCTGCTTTCCGGTTCAAGCCAAGCAATCGAAAAGGTATGGGAGCCTTCAGCAATCGCTGGAAGGTATCGATTCTTCTGTTCTTCTGTCCCATACTTTTCAAGGATCGGCACCGCAAATGCATTGGTTTCCAGGTATAGGCCAGGCATGACACTGCGTCCCCACTCCTCAAGGACAGGAACAAGATCCAATGCCCCAAGGCCCATACCGCCATACTCTTCAGAAATATTAATGGACGCACATCCTAATTCAACTAAGCCTGAAAAGATAGATTGATAGTAATCCACATCACCCTTTATAAACTGGCGGGCAATTTTTGTTTGTCCTTTATCAGCTAAATACTTTCGCACATAGGTGCCGAATACTTCCTGTTCCTCATTTAATGAAAAGTCCATTCATCTTCACCTCCATAATCACTAACGTCCCATATCTTTTGGCAATCCAAGTATCCGTTCTGCAATGGTGTTTCGTTGAACCTCGCTTGTTCCGCCGCCGATGGTCATTCCGAACGAATATAGATAGGTTTCCTGCCAATAAGAATTTCCGTAAACAGCATCCTCTTTCCATAAGATTCCCCGGTGCCCTTGAATGGATATAGCCTGGGCAAACAGTTCCTTTGTCAATTCACTGACCTGAAGCTTATCCATCGACCCTTCCGGACCAGGATGGCCGTTTTTGATGGTTTTCGTTAAGTTACGATAATAATTTAATAGCGAACCTCGCGAACGGGTATACAAATCTACCATCGTCTTCCTGGTAAACTGATTTTTGATTAATGGACGGCCTTCTTCCTGTAACTCTTTTGTTAAGGTGACTAAATCTTGAAATTGCTGCTCAAGTGTAAATACCTGCGCCCCAATCCCCGTCCTTTCATGCATGAGCAAGGCAATCATGACCTTCCAGCCCTCATCGACTTCCCCGACAATATCGGCATCATAGGCAACGGCGTCATTTAAATACACTTCATTAAAATCGTGTTTCCCATCCATCTGGATAATCGGCCGTGTCTCGACTCCTGGCTGATGCATATCTAAAAGGAAAACGGTAATCCCTTTGTGCTTCTTTTCTCCTTTGCTTGTTCGGGCCAGAAGAAAACAGCGGTCGGCTAAATGTCCAAAGCTGGTCCAGACCTTTTGGCCGTTAATGATCCATTTGTCCCCTTCTTTTACAGCCGTGGTTTGAATGGCCGTTAAGTCAGACCCCGCATTAGGCTCTGAATAGCCCTGACACCATACCTCTTCACCCGTAAGGATTTTCGGGATGTAGGCTTCTCTTTGTTCTTCTGTCCCTATCTGCATTAAGGTTGGCGCAACCATGTGAATTCCAACATAATTAACGAGCGGCGGGGCTTTCACCCGAACCATTTCCTGCTGATAAATAATCTCTTCTATTAAATTTGCATCTCTTCCCCCATATTTTTCCGGCCAGGCAATGGCAGCCCATCCGCCTTCGTATAATTTTTTCTGCCAATTTCTGAGAAACTTAGAGTATTCACCTAATTCCTCAGGCAGTTCCCTATTCCCCTCCAGCCAGCCATCCGGTAAATTCTCCTCAAGCCATGTTCTTAGTTCCATGCGAAATGCTTCTTCCCGTTCTGTAAAAGAAAAATCCATTCCCTTTCTCCTCCCTTCAACTCTATTAAACGTCCCTTATCATGCGAGAATCCATTGCGGCAAGGCACGCTCATTTGTGATGTCCTGCCAGGTCATATTGACACTCATTCCAATTCGGACATCTTCTGGATTACACTCCAGGACGTTTCCGATAATCTTTACAGCTGGCGCCTTGTCAAGCTCAACAATCGCAATGACAAGCGGCAGGGAATCTTGAAATCCCGGCAGGAACGGCCGGTAAGAGATGACATACGAGTAAACCGTTCCTTTTACATCACTTCCAAAGTTTTCCCAGCTAAGTTCAGTGCTACCGCATTTTGCACACGCTGGACCAGGTGGATGTGAATAATTCTGGCAGCTTTCGCATTTTTGGATGAGTAACTCATGCCGATCCGCACCATCCCAATAGGGCTGATTATCCTGATTTTTAAGTGGAATTGGTTTTTGATAATCCATCATTTTTCCCTCCTAGTTTCTTAGAATCATAGCACCTGCGATATCAGGCCCCGCCCAGCCGGTGCATAGCCCAATTTCGCAATTTTCTACTTGGCGATCCGTTCCCTTATATTCGTGACGGATTTGACGGACAATTTCCAACACATTATTCATCCCATGTGTATATCCTTCCGAAAGCATGCCTCCGGCAGTATTACTCGGCAGCTTGCCTCCCATTCTTAGGTTTCCCTCTGCTACAAAGTCACCCACTTCTCCGCGGGGAGCGATCCCGTAAGCCTCCAGCTGCCGCAGCACCACCCAGCTATAACAATCATAAATAGAGGCAACATGCAGGTCTTCCGGCTTTACACCGGCCATTTTGAACACTTCAGGGGCGACATAATCAGCAGCTACCTCCGACAAATTGGTCCAGTAATGAGCATGTGACACACATTGTCTTGCCGCAATCCCCATAATATAAACAGGCCTGGATTTACAGCTTTTCGCCCGATCAGCCGTGGTCACGATAATAGCGTTTGCCTCATCTGATTCCAAACAAAAATCATGTTTGTTAAATGGATAACTGAGAGGCGGAGTCTGTTTATATTCCTCCATCGTCAATGGTTTCCCATAGAAAAAGGCCTTCGGATTTCGCTGCGCATGCTCATAAAAACTTACACACACATGACCTAGATGTTCCTTTGTAAGACCGGTTTCATACATATGGCGGGTCGCAAATAATCCAAACCATTGACTAGGACTTCCTGCACCATAAGGAATGATAAAGCTGCCTCCGTCAATAGCATGTTGGAGCATATTTACATCCCAGCCGCCGCCCCCCATTCTGACGCCAGAGCGGCCGTTCATGGAGCGATAAATGAGGACTGTATTGGCCTGCCCTGTTTCAATTAAACCGATGGCATCTGCAATCAGCATTTCCGTACTGCTTCCACCGCCCATAATGTCCTTTACATATTTTGGCCGGACTCCTAAATAAGTAGCTAATTGATGGGAGGTACAAGAGTCGTTTTCACTGTAGCTCATAAACCCATCGATATCTTTAGCCGTAAGACCGGCATCATTAATGGCTGCCCTTGCTGCATCCAAAGCCAGATGCAAGGGAGTGGTTCCGGAATTTTTTGATCTCTCACTCTCTCCTACCCCCACAATGGCATAGCGTTCTTTAATACTTGCCACGATAAAACACCCCTTTTCTTTTTAAAAAAACTGTAAAATAGCCTGTCCTGAACCAACGACTTGCTGAGCACCTTTTTGTGCTTTTAGCTCCAGGTTTGCAAACTGTTTCCCGTCTTTTTCATAGAGCTCTTGAACGACTGCCGAACAAGTAATTTTGTCACCTGGTCGTGTTATGCTGCCAAATCTCATTCGTAAATTGCTTAATTCTGCAGTAACACCGGCCAGACTGTTTACATATTCACCTAAAAACCCCATGATGAGCATACCGTGGGCAATCACTCCCGGCATTCCGATACTTTGGGCAAATTCATCATCCGTATGAAGTGGGTTAAAGTCCCCTGAAGCCCCAGCATATTTCACTAACTGCACCTTGGTAACAGGCGGTTTAACCAATGGCTGAAGCTCCTGTCCCTGCTGCAAATCTTCGTATTTTAACAACTTCTTCTCCTCCTCCCTGATAAACAGACTGTTGAACTATCCCTTTTGCTCAAGAGCACAGCTTTTTTAGGCTTGCTGCAATTTGGGACGATAAATAATATTCATCCGGCTAACGACAACCATATTTCCGCTTTCATCGGCAATTTCCGTGTCCAGGACTAAAAACTGCATTTTGCCGCTTTTCCCTTCCCTTTCATATAAATCTGCCACCTTCATCTGACAAATCAGCCGGTCTCCGGGACGAATCGGCCGATGATATATGAATTCCTGCTCACCATGCAGCATTCTTTTTGGATCCAAATCTAGAGAAATTCCCTCTCCCTCAGCTCCGATGACAATCGGAAAAGTAGGGGGAGCAATAATTCCTCGATAAGGGGTTTTGGCTGCATACTCCTCGTCTGTATAAAGCGGATGATTGTCGCCAATTGCTCGAGCAAATTGACCTATATGTCTTTTCTCGACCTCAAATACAAATGCTGGACCTGTTAATCCGATAATGCTGTTATCTAATTCCATCATTTCACCCCATAACCTCTGATTGTTCCAAAACTGGATGACTTGCGATGATTAAAGCATCCGCTGCTTTTAGGCCGTTTTCATAGACAATGATTGGATTAATATCCAATTCCTCGATTAAACCATTGGCATCCATAATTAAATCGGAGATATTCAATAGCACATCCATAATGGCATCCAGATCTGCTGGAGACTGGCCCCGCACTCCCTTAAGAATTGCCCTTGCCTTTATCTCCTCAATCATTTCGGCTGCATCCTGTCTGGTGATAGGTGCAACCCGGAAAGATATGTCTTTAAATGTCTCTACAAAAATGCCGCCTAATCCAAACATGATGACCGGTCCAAAGGCAGGATCCTTTGTAACGCCGACAATGACTTCAATGCCTTTTGGCAGCATTTCGTGAACGGATACCCCGTTTATTACAGCGTCTGATTTATACAGTTTGGCTGAGCGCAGAATATCAGCATAGGCGCTTTGCAGCTCCCGCTCGTTTTCAATATTTAACCGGATACCATTTGCCTCCGTTTTGTGCGGGATGTCTTTTGAATCAATCTTTAGGACGACCGGATAACCGATTGTATCAGCATGCTGAACCGCTTCTTCTAAGGTTTGCGCCAATGCCTTTTTCGCAGTTGGAATGTCGTATTGCGCTAACAATTTACTGGCTTCAAATTCACTTAGAGCGGCACCCGGCTTTAGCAGATGATGCAATAATTGTTTGGCATCCTGCCTCTCTTGTTTAAAAGCTTTCTCCTGGGTATTGGCCAGCTGATTCTTCCGGTATTTGTCACTGTATCCGACAAGTTTGGCGAGAGAACTAATCGGATTCAAATCACCTGGTATCACAGGAATGCCATTTCTCTCTAGTTCTGGTGCAGCTTTTGGAATGGACATTCCTTGTAACGGGAAGGTCGTCACGAGCACGAATTTATCGGATTGTTTGCAGGTTTGGATAAATTCCTTTAGCAGTGGATGATCTGCCTTCCAAAACATTGGGAATTCGGTGAAAATAATATTATCTACCTCCGGGTCCTCCACAAGTGCTTTTAGTGGTGCAGTAAATAACTCAGGGTTTGTTACCGAAGCTGCGGCAGTCAAATCAATCGGGTTAGACGCACTTGCAAACGACGGGAGACACTGTTTAATTTTCGTCCTTGTTTCTTCGCAAAGCGGGATGATTTGGAGCCCATTAGCTTCACAGCGGTCGGCTTCATTGATGCCTCTTCCCCCTGAACTGGAAATAATGACGGTATTGCGTCCCGTTGGAAGTTTCCCTGATAAGAAGAGCTTGGAAAACGAAATGATTTCTTCATAGTCATTCGCTCTGACTATTCCTGTTTGTTTAAAAAAGGCATCATAGATTTGATCGGAGCCGGCAAGAGAACCGGTATGGGAAGCTGCCGCCCGGCTTCCCGCGTTACTGCGCCCTGTTTTCATCACGATTATCGGCTTATTACAATTAAGTGCTTCTTTTGCTAAGCGCCGCAATTTAGCTGGATCCTTCGCTCCTTCAAGATAACCGCTGATCACCTTAGTCTTCGGATCATGAATCATGTATTCGACGACATCCGCAAATTCTATATCCATTTCATTCCCCACGCTCACAAAATAATTAAAGGTTAGTCCATGCTGCGCTGCTGCCATATACGTAAGAACGCCAAAGGCGCCGCTTTGTGAAACGTAACCTACAGCCCGCTCCTCCTGTAAGGGGTGGCTCATAACCCCTGGAGAAAAAGTCCCGACTAGTCCGTTAATGGTGTTGACCAAGCCCACGCAGTTAGGGCCAATGAAGCGGATACCGTTTTTGCGGGCCATCTCCGCCATTATTGCTTGCTGCCTTTTTCCCTCTTCCCCCGTTTCTGAATATCCTGAGGCAAAGATGATGCCGGCCTTTACTCTTTTCTTGGCGCAATCCTCCAGGCTTTGTTGAACTTGATTGGCACTAACGCAGAAGATCGCTAAATCAACCGATCCAGGGACCTCTGTTAAAGATGGGTAACATGTCAAGCCAGCTATCTCTGATGACCTCGGGTTAATCGGATAAATTTCCCCTGTAAAATTACCATCTAGTAGAGCCTTTACTTGGATATGACCAAGCTTATTAGGATTTTCTGATGCGCCTAATACGGCGACAGAACGGGGAAAAAATAATGGCTCCAAGCTTTCATAGGAAGCGTTTTCATTCATTGTGTTTACCACCCCAATCTCAAAATTGAAAACTTGTTTCTTATCATAAATGATTGATTTTAAAAATTCAGAAAATAAACCATCTTATATTATTTAATTATTAGGCGAAATAAAAATGGAAAAAAGCTAAGGAAGGTAGACCTGACAGGCTTGAGAAAATAAGAATATTTTTTTATGTACGCAATGATCACGACAACCGTTCACAACTACCACGACATTGGTAAGAGATAAACCTTTTTGAACAAAAAAAAAGAACCTGATGCACATTTTCTATGCATAAGGTCCTTCCTGGCTTACTAAAATCGCTCCAGCCAATTCAACAGTTTTGTTTGTATTTTTTTAGATGGAATCTTTTTTCCTCGTTCAATATTACTTAAATAGGAAGTTGAAATTTCCAGCTCCTCAGATACAACTGCCAATGGCAGATTATATTTTTCTCGGGTCTCCCTGAAACGCTCTCCGATTATTTCATCCACTTCCCCGATCAACTCTTTCGATGGATGCTTCATACTCTTTCCTTGCTGACTTCTCTTGATTGGACGGTATTGCTCCTTAATAAATTTAGGTGGATCTATTAGAATCATTGCGTTCATCCAGATCCGGCCCCAGCCTTTTTGTTCTGCTATTGCCTCATCCCATTTTTCATAATACCATGCTCCAATTAAACCATCCTGCTGCAAAGTGTCCAATGCTTTTTCGAATCGTTCCCTTGTCCGTGATGGCGTCCGCTCATTTATTCTCACACCGATCGCCTCTAGCAATGTGCTTATCTTATTCGGTTGTAGAAAATGACCCTTCCTTGCCTGAATTCGCCACCGCCAGCTTAAATATCTTAATAGCCGCTTTTCCCAAGTTTTTCGATATGGATCATAATGCAATACTTTTAATGGGAGAAGTGCAACTTGGCGTCCAGAACCAAACAGGTACTTTGCAAAAACTTGATCCACTTTATATCTAATCTTTCTTTCTATAGATTCTTCTGTTATTGGAAATTCCTTGTGATTTTGATCAACAAAAACAAACGCCCTTCCCTGCAGCTTTGTCTCAACAGGCTTCCCTTTTTCATAAACGATCGTCTTCTCCAATTCAATCCAAAGCTTTTGAATAATTGAGAGCGATTTCAAAACTTGTCGTCTCTGTTTTTCCTCGTACCCTCCGCGGCGGCCTTCACCACCTAATTTGGGTTTTAAACCTCTAATCGCTAACAGGTCATCTAATTGAATTTCCACTATGTCGTCAGTATGCTTTGCGATAGATAAGAAAAATGTGCATAGTGCGTCAAATATATCAGCTTCCAAGTCGGATAAAACTTGGATATCATTCCAAGTATCTTTGACAATAGAGTGGTTTTTGTTAAACGGATAATGGTCTTTTTTAAATGGTTTGATTTGGAGAATTCCTTCTAAACTGCCTTTTACTAAAGTAGTTGTAGGCCATAAATTAGATTCATTTTGTTTTTGTTGAAAACACATTTTATAAAATGCTTCGCGGACAGATTGGTATGGTGAATTGTTCATGACGTATATATAATCATGAATCGCTAAATTAAAGGTTAATTCGTTGATCGGAGAAGTCATCGGGAACTCAAAATGTGACGTGTCTTCCTTTAAATAAAGCATTGCTTCAATTTGCTGGACAGAGTAATTTTCTAAATTTAAAAAGTCGATAATCTTCTGAACCCAGTCAAATGTATAAGCATTAACAATATCAGTAAATCGCAAGAGGAATTGTTTATTACTAGATAAATTCTTGGAAATATATTCATAGAAAAGTTCATTTAATTCTTTTTTATCGAGTGTAACTAACTTGTTTTTCCCTAGTGAATGTTCCATGTCCTCCAATACCCATTCAGTCAAATGAACTCTGAACCATTGACAGAAATTTTGCCATGCCTGATCATTCACTAAAAAAGTGTCTCTCTTTAAGATATCTTCAATATATTGAATGGATCTATTTTTCAATCTCTTATCATTAAGAATATTGGTGAAAACAGGAGATAACTTTTTGTACTTCGTTAACAGGAATGTCACTATATTTTCCGCAATTAATCGTATTAATCGATTTCTTGCTAATAACCGCAGGCTATTAAAGACATGTGCGCTCTCTTGATATACTCGATCCCAAATAATAAATGACCTGCTTCCATTAACATTAGTAAAAAGCGGAATCTCCATAAGCGATCCGTTTAATTGATTCACTTCTCCCCACTCGTCTTCTTCCAATTTATGCTCCTGCTCATAGACACAAAGAATAAGAAAATTATCGATCTTCGCTGATAGCTGTTCGGCAAGTCGACTGGCGCCCTTGCCATCCTTCTGGTTTTGATTGGCAATATTATGATTTAACATCATTACCTCCTCGACTTTAAAAATAAAGTGCAAAAGGTGGAGAAAAAGTCTTGGTGCTTTATTAACAAATTTAGTTATTTTTTAGTGTACCATCGGATTTTATATTATTCAATATTTTCAGAAATCAGATCCTATGACTTGGGCTTATAGATCTTATAGAGACCGAAATGCTTAGGAAACTAATTTAAACACAGGTTAATGAAACTTAATGAAACATCCACTATTGTATTGAAAAAAAGGACCTCCACAGGTCCTTAAGATTTCGTCACAAACCTATTGATTACGTGCCTTCTCCAAAAATTGATTAAAATCAGCAATGCTTGGATTGGCCATATAGTGCCCGCCTTCCACTTGAATCGTTTGTCCGGTAATAAATTTAGATTCATCTGAAGCAAGAAACACTACCGTGTAACCAATATCATCCGCTTCACCATGGTACGGCAGTGCGTTAAATTTCGCAAAAATATCAAGCACTTCCTGCGGCATATTATTCTTTGCGGCAGGTGTCAGAATTAACCCTGGTGCTACTGCATTGCAACGTATCCCATCTTTTCCGTATTGGGCTGCAATATAGCGAGTCAGGTTGGCAACTGCTGCCTTTGAGGCACCGTAAGCCGAACGGGTGGAGTCACCGGCAAATGCGGCCATTGATGTTGTGTTAATAATCGACCCGCCCCCTGCTTTAATCATATGCGGTATCGCAAATCGACTGCCCAAAAGAACACTTTTGGCATTCACATTCATCAGCCGGTCCCATTCATCCAAGTCAATATTGACAACATCAAGATCTTTATGCAGATTTGTCAGGCCAACATTATTAAATAAAACGGTTATTGTTCCGTAATGTTCTACCGTAAAATCAACCGCAGCCTTAATCGATTCCTCGTTCCCCGCATCAAGAAAAATACCAGCTGCTTCCCCGCCTTGCTGCTTAATTTTTGCGGCTGCCTCTTTCGCACCTTCAACATTAAAGTCAGCGATTACTACCTTTGCCCCTTCTCTTGCAAGCAAAGTGGCGGCTGACAGCCCAATTCCGGAAGCCCCGCCTGTCACTAACGCAACTTTTCCTTCCACTCTTCTCATCTTCTCGTCCCCTTTGTACATAAAGATTTAAAAAATAACGCTGTTAAATATGTTCGAAGTTTTTCAGCAATTTTTCATGAATAGATAAAAATTGCTGTACCTCTTCTTCAGTTAATACCTGAAATAATTGAGTTCTTAATTCCTGCCCCTTTTTCTGCGCCTCACGGAGAACAGCAGTACCTTCCTTTGTAATCGATAAGAACACAGTACGCCGGTCCTCTTCATTGTATTTCCGTTCCGCAAAACCGAGCTTGATTAGTCGATTGGCAATGTTGGTCATTGCCCCGGGTGTATAGCCTAGCTTTTCTGCCAATACCGTCTGTTTTTGGGGCCCTTTCACTTTTAGTTCAGCCAATACGAGAATGGGGGATATACCGATATTATGCTGAAAAGCTTTGTTCCAGCGTATAATTGCCTCATTTGTAAATAGTTCAACTGTATGAATAAGTTTAAAAATATTATCTTTTTCCAAAGGATCCTCCTAGACGAGTTTAATTGCCCCGCCGTCTACCATAATGGTCTGTCCGGTAATATAATTTGCATCCTCGCTAGCTAAAAAGACAGCGACTCTGCCAATGTCACTTTCAACTTCCCCTAATCTTCTCATTGGTATTCTTGAAAGCATACCCTGGTAATAATCAGGATGTTCCTTCGCCCATTGTTGGACACCAGGCGAGTTGGCAATCGGTGAGATGATGTTGACGTTGATGCCAAACGGACCAAATTCATTTGCGGCAACCCGGGAAATCGCACGGATGGCTTCCTTTGCGGCTGCATAAGATGCTTGAGTCGCATCCCCATTAATTCCCGCACCAGACGCAAAGTTAATGATTTTTCCCTTTGTTTCTTTTAAATATGGCAAAGCAGCCTGCATCAGGTAAAAGGTTGGATAAAATCCTGTGTTAAAAGAAAGATCCAGCATTTCTTTGGTTGTTTGTTCAAATGGTGCCTGCCTTGAAGCATGGGCATTGTTCACCAAAATATCAAGCTTTCCAAAGTGGTCGACAGCCTGCTTAATGATGCCTCCAAGCTTATCATGTTCAGCAAGA
Organism: Neobacillus sp. PVCKKU3; assembly: GCF_058323225.1. Classification (NCBI taxonomy): domain Bacteria; kingdom Bacillati; phylum Bacillota; class Bacilli; order Caryophanales; family Bacillaceae; genus Neobacillus; species Neobacillus sp. PVCKKU3. The sequence continues at coordinate 16,391 of NZ_JBLVQN010000015.1, read as the reverse complement.
TTGGCTTCAATAAAAATCGATTCAGGCTGATACTCACGTAATTCTTGAATGGCTTGCTGACCTAATTCCCCATTTAGGTCTACGATTGCAACTTTCGCGCCTTCTTTCACGAACGCCTTTGCCATCCCTTTGCCTATACCTCCTGCGCCTCCAGTGATGAGAGCCACTTTACCTTCTAATCTATTAGACATTGTCATCCATCTCCTCTCAAAATTTATTTTAACATTAAAATATTTAATAGTAAAATATTTAATAGTAAAGTAAATGGCGGTATGGCTTTAAAGGAAACGAAAGGCAGTATTAGGACCTTTGGAAAAAATTAAGTTTGTGGCTAAACATGCCGACCATAGACAAAAAGCCGGAATTCATGACGAACCCGGCTTTAAGAATGTGAAATATTATGAATACTAGCGATAGATTCCTAGAGCGGTCTTTTCAAACCAAGAGCTGGCCGTTTCTTTCAAGACTGCGTTCAGTTCCAGGATATTTCTACTGCCAGTGCCCTGGAGCCAAGCACGGCCTGCGTCTTCACCTTGTTCGGCAAATGGAGCAACACCGTTCTTCCAGGTAGCCCGGCCGCATAAGACACCGTTAAAGGTGGACCCGGATGCCTTTGCAAATTTCAATGTTTCCTGGAACAATTGGGCACTTACACCGGCGCTTAAGAAGATAAACGGAAGGTCCGTTGCTTCGCTTTGCTCCTTGAAATAGCCAGCTGCTTCTTCCTTCGAGTAAGCGACTTCCTCGTCCGTGTACCCTTCAACAAAGTTCATATCAACAGGCACTTCTACTTTCAAAACGTCCACCTGGTACTGCGGCTTGGAGAATTCTCTCATCGCCTCAATCACCTTATGCGGCTTCACTTTCGCATACTCCAAGCTTTTCACATCATCGTTTTGGGCATCGTAGGTAACAATCTCAAGGAAAAACGGAATATCCTCCGCCGCACACTCAGAGCCTACGCGCTCCATGTACACATGCTTATATTCATTAATTTTTTCATCTTCATCGACATCATAATACAGCAAAAATTTCACTGCATCGGCGCCCGCTTCCTTTAAGCGCCGTACTGACCATTCAGTCAGTAAATCAGGCAACCGGCCAACCGCGGTGGCATCATAGCCAGTTTTTTCATAGGCCACTAATAAGCCCGCTTCTGGATGACGGACTTTTGAGGCAGGCAGACCATATTCCGGATCTAATAGAATCGAAGTTGCATAGGGTGTCAGTTCTTCAGAGACCAATTGTTTAAAGCGGACAATACCCTCATCGCCAACAGGACTTTTGCTGCCGGAGGCAATCATTTTCTTTAAGGAACCGCGCTGGTCAATCGCCAATGCACCAATGATTCCATTTTCATCGGACAAACGTTTAAGGGCTTCTAGTTTATTTTTCGTTAGCTTTAACATAGACATTCACCTCTAGTAATCTATTTTTTCCACTTGAACACACTCGAAAAATTCAGCAAATTTTGCAGTATTAATATGGCCAGTTGTAGCTTCCATCGTATTCAGCATCCCCGTGGTCATCGCCGTTTTCAGCACAACCGGGACAGGCTGCTGGTGTTTCAAAGCGACTGCAAGCCCGGCTACCGTCGCATCCCCGGAACCAACAGGATTCACCACATCAATCGAAGGGATGGTAACCCGGTAAAAATCTGAACCCTGCTTAACAAAGGCACCTTCCCCGCCCATGGATACGACAATCCACTCAATTCCCTGAAACATTTCGTCTTCTAACGCCTCCGACAGGCTGCTAATGCTTTGTTCCACTTCCCTGTCGAGCAGCTGCGTTAGCTCCGTGATATTGGGCTTAATGGCAAATGGCTTTACGTTATATAACAGAACTTGCCGCAGCGACTCCCCTGATGTATCCACAATCACAGGAATACCCTTTTCCCGACCCATCTCGACCATCTGCCGGTAAAAGCTAGAAGGCAGACCTTTCGGTAAACTGCCCGAGATGGTTACCAAAGATACATTAGACAGAAGAGTTTCGTATTTTGCTAGAAAGGCAGAACCGTCTTCATTCGTCAAGGTTGGTCCCGATTCCAAAATTTCCGTCTGCTTGCCGTCATGGAGAATCGCGATGCAGTTTCTTGATTCTTGGTTTATCTTTAAAAAATTATTTTCAATCTCGGCTTTCGTCAATTCCTGAATGATGTAGTCGCCAATCGTTCCGCCCAGGACGCCGGTCGCCAGAACGTTCTCGCCCAGCTGTTTGATGACACGGGCGACGTTTAAACCCTTGCCGCCTGCCGTTTTTCTAACGGCAGCGACCCGGTTTACATCATCAAGCTTAAATTCAGGAATCGGGTAAGAAATATCCACGGACGGGTTCATCGTGACCGTTAAAATCATCGGACTCCCTCTTTCTGCGTGAAGTTTTCTGCCTTGTACCGGCAAACACCGTCGAGATACGTCGCCGCAAGCTCCAGGTCCGGTGTCAGCACAATAAAATCGGCTGCAAGACCATTGGCGATTTTGCCGCATTCCTCGTCCAGTTGAATGCTTTTCGCAGGTGCGGTGCTGGCCATATAGATGGCTTCCTCCGGGGTTGCAATCCCCCAATCCACTACATTTTTAACAGCTTCGATTAATTGCAAAATACTCCCCGCCAGGCTTCCGCTCTCCAAACGGGCAGCCCCGCCTTTCACTACAACTGGAAATTCACCTAGCTGATAACGGCCATCCGGCATCCCGCCTGCCATCATGCAATCAGTAACGAGAACCGTTTCCTTTCTGCCCCGGGCATTCATTAAAATATGGGCGGCTGCAGGATGGACATGGTGACCGTCACAAATAACTTCCGCAAACACATTTGGCAGACTTATGGCTGCGCCTGCCATCCCCGGCTCGCGATGATGCAGTCCGCTCATGCCGTTGAAGGTATGAACAAAGATCGATGCGCCCTTCTCAACCGCCTCTTTTGCCTCTGCATAGGTGGCATCACTATGGGCTAACGCCACCGTTACCTGAGCCTTCACAGCATGTTCGATAAATTCCAGTGCCCCATTCCGTTCTGGAGCAAGGGCAATTTTTCTGATGAAACGATTTGATTTTTCTTGCCAGGTTTCCAGCTTTTCCACTGATGGGTCACAGAAATATTTGGTGTTTTGAGCGCCTTTATGTTTTTCTGTAAAAAATGGACCTTCTAAAAAGATTCCTCGGATTTTCGCTCCTGGAACGCTCGAATAATGTTCGCCAATCATCGTCACCACATCGTTCAATGCCTCCGTAGAGGAGGTCAGAGTGGTTGGCAAAAACGAAGTCACACCACACGAGAGCAGCCCCTCGGAAATTGCCTTTAACCCCTCTGGGTCATTGTCCATGACATCGTGGTTTTGGAAGCCATGAATATGCGTGTCAACCAAACCTGGAGCGATCCAATAGCCGGAATAATCGATAACTGTCCCAGACGGATTCGGCAGTTGATGATGGTAATAGGAAAATTTACCCTCTTTAATTTCCAGATAACCAGGTCCTGCCACCCCATCCTCAAGAAAAAACTGATCTGCATAAATAAATAGCTTCATACCTGCACCTCTATGAAAAATGGATGCGGATGACATCCTTGTTAATTTTTTGTCCCTATTCTAAGAGATTTTGCTAATAAGGTTTCGCAAATAAAAATTGCAAAATCGCAAATAAAAGGGTTGAATTCGCAAATAAAACTCGTAAAATCGCAAATAAAAGTGCTGGATTCACAAATAAAGCCTGAAAACACCTCAAAAAAGTGTCAATATTACGCTTTATTGCTTCAATTCTATAGAAAGAAGCAACAATATTTACGTTAACAGCTTAACTTTTATATTCGTGAATCGTTACCCCTTTAACCACCCGATTGACAGTTCCGCTCGGTGATGGCGTATCCGGTGTATTCCCTACTTTTATGGAAGAAAGCAGAGCGATAGTCTGCCCAACCATCACAAATGGCAGTGACAGGTAAGCATCCGGTACAGTCCCTGCCTCACGGTCAAATAAGAATGTATCACCAGTATAATTGCTGTCCCCGTCAACAGAGATTGCACAAATGAGGCTCGCTACCTGGTCCTGCTTCAATTCATTTAACATATCCAAATCGTACTGGCGGGTATAAGGCTGGTTGGACACAAACGTGAATATGACAGCTTTATCATTCACAAATGACTTCGGACCGTGACGGAATCCAAGCGATGAATCAAAAGCGGTAGCAATTTTTCCCGCAGTCAGTTCAAGAATTTTCAACTGTGCTTCCCTCGCCAAGCCTTCAAAGCCGCCGGAACCAAGATAAATAATCCGTTCAAAATCAACTGCAAGCATTTCTGAGATTTCCGCTTCTCTACTGATGACACTTTCCCCCATAGTGCGGATGGTTTTAACAATCTGTCCCTTTTCTTCATCTGACAATGTATCGAAAATAAGCAGGGCAGTTAGCGCCATACAGGTGTAGCTTCCGGTCATCGCAAAGCCTTGGTCATTGGATTTCTCCGGCATTAATAATAGAAGATTCTCGTCATCTCCTGCTGCCCGCTGCGCCAACTGACCTTCCTTTGAACAGGTAATCGTGATTTGATAGAGATTCGTAACGATTTGCTGTGCAAGCTCAACGGTCGCCACACTTTCCGGACTGTTGCCGCTTCTCGCAAAAGAAACCAGCAAAGTCGGGATATCGGCTTTCAAAAATTGATAAGGGTTGGACACAATCGCTGTCGTTGGAACACTCTGCACATCCCACTGTTTTTCATCGACTTTTCCTTTTAAATATGGAGTAACGGTGTCGCCGACATAAGCAGAAGTTCCAGCCCCTGTAAAAATGACGCGAACCCGTCCATGCTTTTCTGTTATGTTCTGCAAAAACGATTGGATTTTTTCAATTTTCTCATTATAAAGTGTAAACGTTTCTGCCCATAATTCAGGCTGCTGTTTAATTTCCGCTGTGGTAATCTCCGCACCTAACGGCTTTAATTTTTCCAAACTTAACGTAAACATTCACGACACTCCCCTAATTTTCTTCAAATACCTTGAGGCCCGCTCCGACGATGCCGTTATCCTGCTTGATGGTGCTGACGGACATCCGCTTTAATACATGCTGCTGTTCAGGAATTTGATAGGATTTTAGTTTTTCTTTTATGATTTCAAGTAAAAAAGGATTATTGGCGATCACGCTGCCGCCAAATACGATTTGATGCGGATCTAATAGACAGGAAATCGAATAAAGGCCCTGTGCCCAATGATTCGTCACTTCATCGATAATTGGTTGGTACTCGGCCGCGCCCGCTTGATAACGTTTAAAAACTTCCTTAGTCGATAGAGTCCCCGACAGTACCTTTTCGGCCAATTTTGCAATGGCTGGCCCGGCTGCCGCTTTTTCCAGGCGCTCTAATTTCGGACCAGCTACATTTGCTAGAATTGGAATTAATCCAAACTCACCGGCAAACCCTGCCCCTCTGAAAAAGGAACCTTGATGGATAATGGCGCAGGAGATGCCCGTGCTGACGGTTACATAGACAAACGTTTCATTTCTGTTTCCACCAGCCGCCATCCACTCGGCAAAGGCGGCCGTATAGACATCATTGTCAATTTCAATACGCTCGAGTCCAAATTGTTCCCTAAGGCGGTCAGCGACCGGAAATTGGGCCCAAGGCAGATTATTTTGAAAAACAGCGATTCCGGTCTCCCGGTCCACCTTGCCCGGTACGCCGACACCAATGCCTTCTATGTCAGTAATCAAAAAAGAAGAACCGTTCAGAACCTGCTCGACTGCTTCAACAACTCTAGTAAACATGTGCTCTCGATCTGAAGGATCACTTTTCACTTCGGCGCGCTTTAGCAATTTACCGTTTTCTGAGATGATTCCCGCGGCAATCTTGGTCCCGCCGATATCAAGGCCAATGGCTTTTTTCATACTTAGCACCTCGACTGTAAAAAAATTTATGTAAGGATGGGTTGTTGGTACAAGTTGATTTGAAGAAAAACTCATAGACACTGAAGCTATGAGTTCATTTACATTGTAATTTTATTATAACATCCTTACTTGTAGGGTCAACCCAACAGACAAAAAAACTTCCTAAACGGTTCCGAGCAAATCCTTATTTTCCACCGGTAACGGCAATTCCTTCAATGAACTGTCTTTGCAGGAAGATAAATAGGATCAGCATTGGCAGAATTGCCAAGAAAGAGCCTGCCATGAGAATCGGATAATTGGTCAAATATTGGCCTTGCAGGGAGGATAAGCCGACTGATAATGTCATCGATTCCGGCGAACTATTAACAATCATTGGCCACATCAATTCGTTCCAGCTCCAAAGCGTCGTGAAAATCCCCAGTGCAATTAACCCCGGTTTGGCGAGTGGCAGCATGATTTTCCAATAGATTTGGAAATGGTTGCAGCCATCAAGCCGGGCCGCCTCCTCCAACTCTTTTGGAAGCCCCATAAAGAACTGACGCAACAGGAAGGTTCCGAAAGCGCTAAACAATCCCGGCACAACAACAGCCGACAGGGTATTGAGCCAGCCTAACTTTACCATAATCATATATTGCGGCAGCAAAAACACTTGACCCGGTACCATTAACACGGTCAGCGCTAACAAAAATAGGGCATTTCTGCCGGGAAATTCAATCCGGGCAAACGCATAGGCTGCAAGCGAACACAAAAACAGCTGGCCGGCAGTCCGAAGCAGTGTGATGATGACCGTATTGTACATAAATTTGAAAAAAGGCAGGAGCCCAAACACCTCTTTGTAGTTCCCCCATTGGAACTCCTCAGGAATGAAAACGGGAGGCACATGAATGGACTCTTGGTACGTTTTTAGCGAGGTGAGAATCATCCATAAGAAAGGCAATACCATTGCCATCGCTCCCACAATCAGGATGAAATGGATAAGGAATGTTTTACTTGTAACAAGCTGCTTTGTTCTTTGCAATGGTACCACTTCCTTTAATCATAATGAACCCACTTTTTCTGTAACACCATTTGAATCGCGGTAATAATTAGGATGACCGCTAACAGCAGCACTGCAATCGCGGCCGCATATCCCTTGTCATTTAATACGAAGGCATGCTGGTAGAACAAATACACAATCGACTGCGTACTTTCTAATGCCGTACTTCCCTTTCCAATCATCATAAAGATCAAGTCAAACACCTGGAACGCCCCGATGAGAGACATGATAGTCACAAAGAAAATAACCGGTGACAGAAGGGGCAGGGTGATTTTAAAGAATACCGTAATTGGGCCGGCACCATCGATTTCGGCTGCTTCATAGTACATTTTCGGAATTCCCTGCAGCCCGGAAAGGAAGATAACCATGTTATAGCCAATCCCACTCCAAATCGCGACGGCAATGACCGAATATAAAGCAATATGCGGGTCGGTGACCCATTGCGGCCCTTTGATTCCGATTAATGATAACAGATAGTTGAGCAGCCCATAATCCGCGTTATACAGCCATTTCCAAACCATTGCGATGGCTGCCGGCATGGTAATCACGGGTAAAAAATACAACGTCCGATAAACCGATTTCCCCTTAATATTTTGGTTTAACAGAACGGCTATAATAATAGATAGGAAGATTCCAATCGGCACAGTAAAGATTATATAGATGCTCGTGTTTTTAAAGGATTGCAGGAGCGTGGCATCCTCAAGCATCCGCTTGTAGTTAGCGAGCCCAGTCCACTCATATTGGCCAAAAGAGCCCCATTCCGTAAAACTAAAGTAAAAATTTTGGATGATCGGCCACAGGTAAAAAATAGCCAGCCCCAGCATCGTCGGGGCAATCATCAGATACGCCCAAAAGTAATCTGAACGCTTTCTGGTCTTTGCAAGGCTCACAGCCTTTAATTTTTTTGCTGGCTTGACTTCGGTCTGAAGAGGAATTTCTTTCACATGATTCCCTCCCTTTAAGGAAATGGAAGAGAAGAAATCAATTCTCCTCTTCTTTTTTTTACTACTTAGATAAAGCCTCATTTGCTTTTTTCGTTAATTCTTTTGCGGCATCTTCAATGCTTTCTTCTTGGCTCCATGCCTTTTTCAGGATATCGACCTCGTATTGCCAAATTTTCCCTGTGCTTTTCGCATTCGGCAGCGGCACAGAATATTCGCTTGCATCAATAAAGGCTTGAAGATTAAGGCTTGGAACAGATTTCACCCAAGTATCCTGCGCGCCGTTAAACGCTGGAATGACCGTTCCCGTTTTCGCATAAATCTCGGCAGCTTCCTTAGAGCCCAAGAACTGGACAAATTTCCATGCTGCATCTTTATGCTTTGTATTGGCCGCAATCACATTGGATAATCCATGAATCGCTGTCGCGCGGGTTTCACCTTTTGGTAGAACGGTTACATTTAAATCAGGGTTCTTCTTATATTCCGGTACCATCCAAGGGCCATCAAGCATCATCGCTACTTTTCCAGAAGAGAAAAGCTCGGAAGCTGCCGTTTCGGTCATTTGCGCCTGTGTTGGTGATAAACCTTCTTTTATGAAACTGGTATAGAATTTAAGGGCTTCGACTGTTTTCGGGTCATCAAATCCCGCTTTTTTGCCATCCTTAGAAATAACATAGCCGCCATTTTGCCAAATGAAATTATAATAGCCTTCTTGGTTAGCAATGGTTGAAGCAAAGCCCCAAACCCCTTTATCTTTGTTTGTCAGCTGTTTCGCCACATCTTTTAATTTATTCCAATCCCAGGTTTCATCCGGATACGGTACACCTGCATCGTCAAAAATCTTTTTATTGTACCAAAAACCGATTGTATCGTAGTCTTTTGGAATTCCGTAAACTTTTCCGTCAACGGTATAAAGGTCGATTAATGACTTCGGATAATTATCTAGACTATAGTTATCCTTTTTTGCCATATCGCTTATTGGAAGGATTACTTTTCCCTCTGCATATTGAGTAACATGAGCTCCGTTCATCCACAGAACATCAGGCAAAGCGCCGCCCGTTGCTGCTGTTTCAAGCTTTTGAAAGTACTGTCCATAAGGAGTAATCTCCGTTTTTACCTTGATGTTTGGATTTTTTTCGTTAAATTTCTTGATAATATCTTCAATGGCTGGAAGCTGTTTTTTATCCCATATGCCATAGGTTATTTCCACTTTCCCGTCCTTCGCATCACTAGAAGCTTTGTCATTATCACTGCAGCCTGCAAGCCCCAATAACCCTAGAACCACTGTTAGAAGCATGATTAGCCATTTTCTCATCCTTTTGCCCTTCTTTCAAAAATAGTTTAGTAGTTTTTCAATTCATTACTGTTTTTACACATAAGGGTTTTTCTAGATGATAAAAAATCTTCATGTTGATCCATTTAGGTTTCTCTTAACAATTTAGATAACGCTTACCACCTCCGTATCCAAACGTTTTCCTAATGGAGTTAATTATTCCATTCCTTCTTCTTGCTCTTAATTTATTATTGCATCACCACGAAAACGTGGTGTGACAATCCAATTTTTTCAACTTTAAGCTTTAATGGTTTCTTGTAAACTTTGATAATAGTCATCGATATTAATAGATTGTCCCTCATGCAAGCGGGATTCTTCAGCAGCAAATGCCATTAGGTGGCTTCTAACGGAAGCAGAAGCAGAAGAAACCCCGCCCTCGTTTTTGCCAATCTGGATTTCCCGAAGGAATGTTCTCATGATTCCATGATCACCGCCGCCATGTCCGCCCATAGGCCGATCGAAATGGATGACGGTTTCTTGCTTGGTCAGGAAGTCAAAGATAGAAATCTTATTTTCTTCCATATTTCCGCGGATTTCTCCTTTTGTTCCCATAATCTGGACGATTCGCGTCTGCTCTCTTGTAAAACCGCACATGCTGAAGGTGGCGGTGGCACCGTCCTCGAACTCCATATTTACCACCTGATGGTCAACAACATTATTGTCGGAGCGGTACACGCATTTTCCATAAGGGGTTTTGTTTAAAGCTTTAATAATCCCTTCGTTTGTATGGTCCTCGGTGAATTTCTTTGCCCAGCCCTTTCCTTCGCCAAGATAATATCTACCAGCATGGAATGGGCACTCAAGCTCGGCAGGACAGCCATCCAAACATCGGAGCGGCGCACCAGCTGGGGCATTTTCCTCTTTAAAATGCAGCAACGAGCCATAGGAACTCACGCGTTTACACTCTTTACCCATCACAAACGAGATAATATCCATGTCATGGCAGGATTTCTGAAGGATCATGGGACTCGATTTTTCTTTATTGTTCCAATTCCCTCTGACAAAGCTGTGGGACATATGCATGACTTCGACATTTTCATTCAGCTGCAGAGAGACCACTTCACCAATATCCCCACTCGTAATCACCTTTTTAATCGTGGACCAGAAATCGGTATATCTCAAGACGTGGCAGATGGTCAGCTGCCGGTTATATTTTTTCGCCTGTTGTTCCATCAAAATACATTCCAATGGGTCAGGAGACATTGGTTTTTCCAACAGAACATGATAGCCAAGCTCTAACGCTCTCATCGTTACCTTGAAATGATCTCTGTCGAGAGTACAAATGATGGCAATATCGGCAATCGGCTGCTCCTGTTGTAGTGCCTCTTCCCACGATCCATAACAATTTCCCTCCGGAATCTGATGGGCTTCTTGCACTTTTGTTCTTCTTTCGGCCCACGGCTCCGCGACACCGACAATCTTCAATTCAGTTGGATAAGCCGCAGCATATGGCGCATAGGCCCTTGCCCCTCTGTCCCCCGCCCCTATCAGGAGTGCTGTCATCGTTTTCATAATCCTTCTCCTCTCATTTCGTTTTCTTCGGAAAATTTTCCCCATGTTATCCAAACGTTTTCCAAAAGCTTTTAAAAAAAGGAACCGGTTAGGTCCGTTTTATAGCAGATGACTCACGAACGACCAATTCAAATGGTAAAATCAGCTTGATGGAAAGCGTTACTTTTTCTTCTACCATTTCCATGATCGTCTTCGCTGCCATTTTTCCCATTTCATATTTAGGGATATCAACAGTTGAAAGCGGTGGTGAAGAATATTTCCCCATTTCGATATTATCCACACCAAAGAAGGCGATGTCTTCGGGAATTCTTAACTCATTTTCAATTGCAGCTCTCATAGCAGCTATGGCCATCATGTCACTGGCGCATACCATAGCGGTTGGCAATGATTCAGGGTTACTTTTAATCAGCTGGTTCATTCCCTCATAGCTGTTTTCCATTTTCCACTTGGTGTTGATTATCCATTCCTGCTTAACAGTAAGTCCTGCCTCGTCCATAGCAGCTTCGAAACCTTTAAACCGGGATTCATCATGCAAATCCTTATAGGTTTCATTTGCCCCGCCGCCAATAAACCCAATTTCTCGATGTCCTTGGCTAATCAAATGCTTAACGACCGTTTTAATGGCTTCCTTACGGTCATAATCGACAATGGCGATATTCTTATCCGTATAGAAAAAGTCCAGTCCTACCACAGGAATTGTTTTTCTTATGTAGTCAATCAGGCTGTCATCAATCCTGTCGATCAGCAGCAACCCTTCAATCCCCAAGTCATGAATTGTCTTAAGAAGTAGCGATTCATTTTCCAGCTCATCCTTGGTAATACTTATTAGGGTGTAATCTTGATTCGTTAATGTATCACGAATTCCGGTATAGATATCGGAAAAGTACGGGTTGATTTCCGCTTGCTTGGGATTGGCCACCCAGCCAATTTTCATCGTTCGTGTATTGCTTTTCTGTTGTTTGTTGTGAACAAGGTTACGGGCATGCTGGTTCGGTGTATAACCTAACTCCTTAACCGCCTGCCAAATCTTATTCTTCGTTTCCTGATTCACATTTCGTGTTTGGTCGTTTTGAATGACCCGCGAAACCGTAGAGATGGAAACGCCTACATGTTCCGCAATATCTTTTAATCTTACCACTAGTAAAACACCTCGAGGTCAAAGCTTACAACGGCAATTGCTTAAATTTTTTGAATTAATAAGAATATAGCACCATTCGTAATTTTAAGTCAATAACCATTATATTAAAATCTTTTTTTAAAATATGATCATGCCACATAAGTTCAGGCAAATCATACATTTTTTAAAAAGCCTCACCTTTTGCAGCGAGACTTTTTTTGAATTAGACGAACCTACGTAAGTTCTGTATAAAACCGGCAACGGTCCCCTCGGACAATCGAACGGCAAAATTCTACCGGTTTTCCGCTTGTGTCAAAGGCGGTTCGTTCTAACAACAGTGCGGGTTTCCCAGCCTCTGTTTTTAGGAATTCACTTTCGTCCGGACGGATTAACACCGGTTCAAACGCCTCTCTTGCCCTGATGACAACGACGTTAAATTCCTCCTCAAGCAAATCATACAGGGAGGTCTCTCCCACCCTCTTCAAAGGCTCCATATTCGGTACCACTCTTTTTGGAAAGAAGGAGGATTCCAGAATATATGGATTATCATCGACACAGCGAAGGCGCTTCATTTCAATGACATGTTCCTCATTGGTTACTTGCAGTTCTTCCATAATCTCCGGGGTTGGTTTGACTTCCCGGATGTCAATGACAATGTCATTAGGGACCATCCCTTTTTCCTTGAAGCCCTTGCTAAAGCTATATAATCCCATTAAGGATTGCTGCATCAGCTTCGGCTTCGCCACAAACGTGCCTTTTCCCTGAATTCGATAAAGCAGCCCGTCCTGAACGAGTTCCTCAATTGCTTTTTTTGCGGTATTTCTACTAACATTATAATCATTCATTAATTGATGCTCGGATGGAATTTGATCCCCAGGCTTCCAGTCACCACTATCAATCGACTGTTTTAATCTTTCCTTAAGCTGATGATAAAGCGGGATCACACTATCACTTTGCAATGGTTTCATCGTAATCTACCTTCCTCACGATATGACAGGTTCAGGCTCATTATACCATCAATTGTCCCATCAATCCATCAAGTTTTATACAAAAATGATGCATGGGGACGGTTCTTATGCCTCACTATTTTGAGGCATGAGAACCGTCCCCATGCATCACAGCGGGGGCTGGACGCTTACTGGTTCGATTGCTGGTGTGTGTTTTTTGGATCCGAGTGTGTTAACGACGATAACTCCGGCAATGGCAACTGCGCCCCCGATGATGGAAATGAAGCTTGGCTGTTCATTGATCCAAATCCAGGCAATGAGGATGGCGAATACCGGTTCAAAATATATCATGCTCATAACCGACCCGGATTTTCCTAAGGAGAGGGCGATAGTCCATGTGACATAGCCAATCGCAGTTGGAAAAATCCCTAAATAAATAGCCGATAAATGGGCATCCAGGGTTGCGTGCTGCAGTTCTTGAAAATATCCCGGAAAGTAAATGAAAAAAGGAATCGTTCCAACCCAGGTAAAGTAGGCTGTTAATTCTATCGATGAATAGCGTCTCAAGAGAGGCTTTTGAAAGGCAAACATCACCGATGTCCCCAAGGCAGCGATTAATAGAAGGAACACCCCGCTGGAGATATGGAAAGACGAGCCTGCTGTTTCAAGTGCAATGATACCGATTCCTAAAAATCCCAAACCTAAGCCAATCCAGCCAAACAACCCTAGCCGTTCCCTTAATACGAATAGGGCAATTAGGGCAGTAAAAATAGGCGTTGACGAAATCAGCATCGCCGCGACTCCTGCATTTACGGTTTTCTCACCGAAAGCAACGCCGATATGATAAATACTGATCCCTACAAACCCCAGTATCACAATTTTCAGTATATCCCCTTTTTGTGGCAGACGGAATTTAACACCGGGCCATAGCGCGTAAATCGCAAATAGTGCCGACGCGATAAGGTATCGAGTGAGGATTAGATGCCCTGGAGAATAGCCTCCATGTAAAATCACACGAATGGCAGGGAAAGATGCTCCCCATATCATAACGGTAAACAACGCAATGGTTAAAGCTTTTATGTTCAAAATCCCCTCACCTCTTTTTTTCTACATAATCTCAAGGTTATCACGGTGATCACATTGTTTCAATCATAAAAATATGGAGGAAATCGTGATTAACCTTGCTGCATCACAGATATGGGGACCAGAATGTCACTCTCCATTGATTACACACCGTTCACTCCCGCCAATCCGGGTTATTTTTCAAAAATCCTTCCCATGCCTTTTGGCTTCCTTTTAAATTTTCTTCTCTTGTGGCTTTAAGCCGATTCTCGGTATCACCGTAGCCTATTTCTTGGCGGTTATTTTCGAAACCTTGGAAAATGGTGTCAGCAAAATCGTCCAAAGGTGCCCCGAAGGTATGCAGTCCCGCCCCGCCTAAATCTGTATTCACTGCTGGTGGGAAAATTTCAACCACCTCTATGCTCGTTTCCGCTAATTGCTGCCTTAAAGAAACCGTAAAGGAATGAAGGGCTGCTTTTGTCGCACTATATATTGGTACCCACACGCCCGGCATCAGCGCCAGTCCAGAGGAAACATTAATGATGGCCGCGTCCTTCAGCTTCTTTAATTGCGGGATTAAGAGCATCGAAAGATGAATGGGTCCTTCGACGTTAATGGCGATTTCATTTTGGTAATAGTCCCAATCCTTATCTGGTTTGAGGAGATTCACACGCTGCTGAATACCGGCATTGTTGACCAAGATGTTTAATGAAGGAAATTCCTTGGTAACCCATTCCGAAAGCTTGACCCGGTCCTCTAATTTAGATATATCACAAGCATGTATATGTAGTTTAGGATACTTTGCCTTTGCTTCTTCAAGCTTTTCCTGGCGCCGGCCCACTATGATGACCTCGTTCCCTCTTTCCAAAAACCGCTCCGCAAACGCCAGGCCAATACCAGAAGCACCGCCGGTTATTAAAATCGTGTTACCTGATAAATTCATCCTGCTTACCCCCTTTTATTTTTTTGGCTCTGTTATTATTCATTGTTGATTTTCGTGTAGGTATGAAAATTCATAGGCGGAGAAATTCCGGCTAATGTATATTGATGACTGGTTAAGAGCAGATATAAGCGGAGAAATTCCGATTAACTGCTCTAAATAAGACAAAATACAAAGATTTGGATCATATAAACGGAAAAACTCCCCTTATTTTTAAGGAAATATAGGTATTTCCCAATTTAAACGGAATTTTTCCGTTTATTTTTCAAACACAGTGAAATCAACATTAAGCTATAACAGAGCCATTTTTTAAAAATACCTCTATCGAATAATACAGGGGCCCCACTCCGCTGCTTTGCCGCATTAAACCTTTGCAGAAGCAGGGTTTAAGGCCCCTTGCCTATTTTATGATTCGTTTATTGCCTTTTTCTATTCGTTTTCTTAGTGCGTTAATCATAAGAAATTTAACTGGCTTTCGGGTTGGAGGGAATAGGAGCAGGAAGCCGAATATGTCACTCAAGAACCCCGGTGTTAACAGCAGGATTCCGCCGATCATGATACAAATGCCGTCCAAAACCGCTTCGCCCGGGATTTGTCCCATTTGAAGCTGCTCCTGTGCCTTCCTGATGGTTTGAAGACCCTCTCTTTTGGCTAAGTATGCACCTAACACGCCCGTCAAAATAATGAGCAGGATGGTAGGCCATACCCCAATTGTTTTTCCCGAAAGAAGCAGAAAACCAATTTCCGCTGCCGGAACGACTATGATTAATAACAGTAAATACCGCATAAAGTTCTCCTTCCAAATGTGTCTATATCCGGTCCGGTCTTTTATTCATTAGGGATACTTTCTCCACAGCTTGTTTATATTTCTCATACCACTTTTTCCATTCTTCCATCCGTTCGATGGTTTCGCCATCCATCAGGGCCTTGATCATATCAAGACATACATGCCAGCCGGCGAGGTCCTTTGGTGTGTGGGGGGTGAGTTTTTCAATCTTTTCTATTAAAAACAGCTTGCAGCCCGAGGCTTCCGTGGAAAGTTCGAATCGCACTGCCATGTCGCTTCCCCAAGTAAACTCCAATACGGATTGATCTTTGAGGTCCGTGATGGCCATCTTCTCAAAGGTTCCGTCGCCCATATCGAACTTCATAAACCCGCCTTCGCGTAGCTCACCTACACGAAGCTCGTTAAACCACTTGGCTAATTTTTCGTTGTTCGTTAACCAGGACCATACTTCCTCAACGGAGTGATCAAATTGCCGCTCGAATCGTGCGATGTAGCCATTTTCTGATTTTTCTAAGACTGCTAGCATCGGTTTCCTGCCTCCCATAAAAATATTGTTATTTCCATTATAGGAGAAACGCAGTTTAATTAAAAATAAGAACTCTATTTATTCCGATCTCTCATCTTTGGGGACCTCACGGGTAATATAGGGCCTCTATTTTTACCGTTCTCTCATTTTCGGAAACCTCACGGGTAAAATAAGGCTTCTATTTTTACCGTGACCTCATTTTTTAGAACCACATGGGTAAAATAGGGGCACTATTTTTACCGACCACCCCAGGTTTTGAACCTCACAGGCAAAATAAAGGGCAATTTTTCAAAAGGAAGCAAAA